>NZ_JBJIAJ010000012.1:0-190953 GCF_045310925.1 Mycobacterium sp. SMC-15
AAGGTCACCGAACTGGTCAACGTGGGCCTGGCCTACGGCATCCATGTCGTGGTGACCACGCCGAGCTGGCTGGAAGTGCCGTTGGCGATGCGCGACGGTCTCGGACTGCGCCTGGAGCTGAAGTTGCATGATGCCCGCGACAGCAATGTGCGGGTGGCAGGGGCCCTGACGCGTCCGGCCGAAGCGGTGCCGGCCAACCAGCCGGGTCGTGGTCTGACGATGGCCGCCGAGCACTTCCTGATCGCGGCACCGGATCTGACCCAGATCGAGGCGATCAATGCCCGCCATCCCGGGTTGGCGGCGCCGCCGGTGCGGTTGTTGCCGACCAACCTGGCCCCCGAAGAAGTCGGTGTGGCCTATCCCGCCATCGATCATGTGGTGATCGGGGTGCGCGAAGAAGACCTGGCCCCGGTACAGGTGGACTTCACCGCCAACCCGCTGCTGCTGGTGCTCGGGGACGCCAAATCCGGCAAGACCACCTTGCTGCGGCACATCATCCGCACCGTGCGGGATCACTCCACGGCCGATCAGGTGGCGTTCACCGTGCTCGACCGGCGCCTGCACCTCGTCGACGAACCCCTGTATCCCGATAATGAGTACACCGCGAATGTGGATCGGGTCATCCCGGCCATGCTCGGGCTCTCAGCGTTGATCGGCTCACGCCGGCCCCCGGCAGGATTGTCGGCCGCTGATCTGGCCAGCTGGAGCTATGAAGGGCACACCCATTACCTGATCATCGACGATGTTGATGCCATCCCCGACACCCCGGCCCTGACCGGCCCCTATGCCGGGCAGCGGCCGTGGACCACCCTGATCGAACTGCTCTCCCAAGCAGGCGATCTCGGATTGCGGGTCATCGTCACCGGACGGGCCACCGGCTCAGCGCACGCGTTGATGACCAACCCACTACTGCGCCGGCTCAACGACCTACAAGCCACCACCCTGATGCTCTCAGGCAACCCCGCCGACAGCGGCAAAATCCGCGGCCAACGCTTCGGACGCCTCCCGGCAGGACGCGCAATCCTACTAGCCGACAACGACGAACCCACCTACCTACAACTAGTCAACCCAACATTCAGCGAAACCTTGACGCGCTAGGAGAAGAACCCATGTCCCTTCTGAAGTTGAGGACCCCGTGATGGCCAACGCTGTGATACCGATCGTGCGGATTGCTGTGCTGGCCGAGAGCCGGCTGACGGAGATCGCTCTGCCCGCGGACCTACCGCTGCGCGAAATCCTGCCCACCGTCCAGCGTTTGGTTGTGCCAACCGCTGCCGACGAGGCTCAAGACAGTGCCGGTAGCACGGACCGGCTCAGCCTTGCGCCGATCGGCGGCGCACCGTTCAGCCTGGATGCCAGCCTGGACACCGTCGGCGTGGTCGACGGGGACCTGCTGGCCCTGCAGCCGGTGCCTTCCGGGCCCTCGGCGCCCGGCATCGTCGAGGACGTCGCGGATGCCGCGGTGATCTTCTCGGCCTCCCGGCGCAAGCCTTGGGGGCCGCGGCACATCGGGACCGGGGCACTCGCGGCCGCCGCCGGATTGATCCTGGCGGCAACGGGTCTGGCCGTCACCTACCGGGTGGTCACCGGAGCGCCGGCAGGCCTGTTCGCGGCCGGCGCGATCGCCGTACTTGCCGTGCTCGCCGCGTTGGTCGCGCGCCCACCGTATGACGGGGCGTTGTCCATCGCGGCGCTGGCGCCGATCGGCGCGGCACTGGCGTTGGTGGTGCCGGGGCAGTTCGGACCGGCGCAGGTCACGTTGGGCGCCGCCGGCATTGCTGCGTGGTCGTTGATTCGCGTCATCGGCTCGCGCCGCGACCTCGGATTCTTCACGGCGACAACCGCGTTCGGCAGCGGCGTTGCCCTGGCGGCTGCGGTCGAGGCGCTGTGGCCGCTGCCGCTGCGCAGCATCGGCGGTGGGCTGGTCGTGCTGGCCCTGTTGCTCACCGTCTCGGCTCCCCAACTGTCTGCGTTGTGGGCACGGTTGCCGTTACCGGTGATCCCCGCGCCCGGAGATCCGACCCCGGCCGCACCATCACTGCGGGTGTTGGAGGACCTGCCGCGTCGGGTACAGGCCGGCGAACAGTACCAAACCGGATTCGTCGCCGGTGGTGTGCTGCTCGGCGCCCTGGGTTCGTTTGCGATTGCCGCGCAGCCCGAATCGGTTCCGGCGTGGGGATGGTATGTGGTGGTGGCCAATGCGGTCGCGGCTGCGTTGCGTGCACGGGTGTGGGACTCGGCCGCCAGCAAATTCTGGCTGCTGGCCCAGCCTTACCTGGTGACGGTGGCGCTGCTGGTGTTCTACGGCGCGACGAACCGCTACCTTGCCGCGCTCCTCGCGGTAGCGGTGCTTGCCGTGCTGGTATCAGCATGGATGTTGGCCTCCGCGTTTCCGGCAGTCGCCGATCCGCACAGCTATTCGTTGCCGGTGCGCCGGCTGGTCGGTTTCCTTGCCTCGGGACTGGACGCATCGCTGATACCGGTAATCGCCTACCTGGTCGGCATTTTCGCCTGGGTCCTCGATCGATGAGCCGTTCTCGAATCGGCTCGGCACCGGAGTTCTCCAGGGCGATCCGGCTCGGCGCTGCGGCCGTGGTCCTGGCCGCGGCGCTGGGGACATCCCCGCCGGTCTTGGCGATCACCCCGCCGAGCGTTGAGCTGGGGGCCGTGCCGCCCAGCGGGACTCCGGGGCCGGTGCAAGCTACCCAGCAGAACGGCGAGTGCAGCATCACCGGGCTCATCGGCGGGGCGGATGTGTTGGCTCCCGCTCCCGGGCAGCGACAGCTTGATCTGCCCGCGGCGTGGCAGTTCTCCCGCGGCGACGGCCAAACGGTGGCCGTCATCGACACCGGGGTGCGGCCCGGCCCGCGCCTGCCTGCCGTCGAGCCCGCCGGCGATTACATCGGCACCACCGACGGCCTCACCGACTGCGACGGGCACGGAACGCTGATCGCCGGGCTCATCGCCGGTCAACCCGGCGAGGACGGATTCGCCGGCGTCGCACCGGCGGCACGGCTGCTGTCGCTGCGCGCCACGTCCGCCAAGATCACACCGGCAACCTCCAACCGTGATCCGGAGTTGGCGCAGGCGGCCTTCAACGTGACGGCCCTGAGCCGGGCGATCGTGCATGCCGCGGATCTCGGTGCGCGAGTGATCGCTGTCTCGGCAGTGCACTGCCTGCCCGCAGACCGCAACGTCGACCAGTCCGAACTCGGTGCGGCCATTCGCCATGCGGCGGTCGACAAGGACGCCGTTGTGATCGCCGCCGCCGGTGACAGCGGCGCCACCGGGCCGGCCGGCGGCGGAACCGGTTGCCAGTCCAACCCGCTGACCGATCTGAGCCGCCCCGACGACCCCCGCGGGTGGGGGACCGTTGCATCGGTGTCGATCCCGTCGTCCTGGCAGCCCTATGTGCTGTCCGTGGCATCGCTGGCGCCCAACGGTCAGCCGTCGAAATTCACGATGGCCGGGCCTTGGGTGGGGGTCGCCGCGCCGGGCGAGAACATCGTGTCGGTGAGTAACCGCGACGATGGTGGCCTCGCTAACGGGCTTCCGGGTGCTCGCCAACAGTTGGTGCCACTGGCCGGCACCGGCTACGCGTCCGGGTACGTGGCCGGTCTGGCAGCCTTGGTCCGGAGCCGATATCCGGAACTGAACGCGGCGCAGGTGATTCACCGGATCACTGCCACCGCGCACAACACGGCGCGGGCACCATCGAATATCTTGGGCGCCGGATCCGTTGACCTCGTCGCTGCCCTGACATGGCAGCTACCCACCGAATCTGTCCCGGGCTCGCAGCCGGCGAAGCGGGTAGCCCCGCCGCCGCAACCGGCACCGAAGGACTACACGCCGCAGCTCGTCGCATTGGGCGGCACCACGGCGCTGGCACTGGCCGTCGGGGGCGCCGCAATCGTGACGCGCCGTAGAAAGGAGAGCACCCTGTGAGTACCTACCGATCAGCATTGCCCGGTACGGGGCGAATCACCCTGGTGCTGTTGGCCGTTGTGGCAGCGGCCACGGCCTACCCCTGGCAGTCGGCGCGCGAGCGCTGGATGTTGGGCATTGGCGTCGTCATCGTGGTCGCTTTGTCGGCGCAGTGGCGTGGACTGCCCTTGACAACGATTCTGCGACGCCGGGCAACGATCAACAGCCCCAAACACGGCGAGCGCCGGACAGGCACCAGGCCCGTCGCCGACCCGCGGGTCACCGCGCTGCTGAGTGTCGCAGCGCCGCAGGAAGAACCCGACCTGCTTCCACTGCCGCTTATCGCCCGCTACCTGGACCGTTACGGACTGCAGGCCGACGCGGTCCGGGTCACCAGTCGAGACGTCGGTGATCATGCCGGTGCGCGTGAGCGCACAACGTGGATCGGCTTGACGTTCGCCGCTGTCGACAATCTCGCGGCGCTGCAGGCGCGTTCTCCAGAGCTTCCGCTGCACCAGACCGCCCTGGTCGTGGCACGCCGCCTTGCCGATCATCTCCGCGAATCCGGCTGGGTGGCCATCGCGGTCGAGCCCGACGACATCCCAAGGCTGGACGTTGGAGAGTCCCGCGAGACCTGGCACGGGTTGGCGCAGGAGGGCGGGGATTACCTTGCCGCATATCGGCTTGCACCCGGACACGACTTGCCGGACGTGCTCGCGAAGGTCTGGTCCTATCCGGCACCAGAAACCTGGACGGCCCTGGAGGTCGCCGGCTCCGGCGACCATCAGACGCTGGCGTTCGCGACCGCATTCCGCAGCGGCGCCCAGCCCGCGGGTGTCCCGGTAACCGGTCTGAGCCCGCAACCGGGGAATCAGCGGGTGTCGTTGGCGGTGCTGCACCCGTCGTCGGTACAGCGGCTCGACGGCCATGCCGTCGCACAACGCGACGTATTGACTCGGCTCCGGTGGCCGAGCAGCACCGGGCGTTCGCCGGCTGATGCCACCGTGGGCTGAACAGCAGCTGGTCTTGAGTGGGCCGTGTCGAATGCATTGGCGACTCTGTCCATTCAATCCGAATGCAGAGGCCGAAATACCGCGAAGGTTCACTAGTCGCTACGGCTGGCCACCACGCAAGCGGGCCAACGAATCACTTGCCCTGGTCTGAAGGCAATCGGGGGTGGCTATTCTTTGCCGATGGACAGCCAAACATCCGGCAGCCAAGGGCCATTCTTCGAGGAACCGCCAGAGCAGCCGGCAAGTGACGCTGCCACCCCGCCCGCACGCCCATGGCTTCCAGTGGCCATTGCTGCCGCCGCTCTCGTTATGGCCATTGCCCTGATCGCCGCTGCGCTGGTCGCCGCTGCGCTGATTGTGAATCGCCGCGGCCATGAGGCCGAGTCATCTCATCCCTCAATGAGCGGAGGGTCTGACAGCTCGTTGTCGAGCAGATGCAGCCCGAGCGCGGTGCCGCTCGCCAACCTCGACCACCGCACTGCCGACGAGCCCAGGCTGGCGCTGCCCCAACCGCCCGGCTGGCGCTTCGACCCCACGCCGAGGCCGCCAGCAGTTCGGACGGTGATGCAAGGACCGGGAATTGAGGCCAACCGTAACCAGCCTAACGCCGTTGTGACACTGGAGAACCTGACCGGAACCGTCGGAACTCCGCAAGAAGCACTCGATTGGGAAATCCAGGGGTTATCAAAGGTTGGCGTCCTTGTTGACCGCATCCCCAGCACAGTTTGCGGCTACCCCGCCGTGACGCTTACCTACGACATGGGCCTGGCCAATCACCAGGCAACCTGCCTGATCGTTGCGGGTCGGGACAGCGACGGCAAACTCTGGGCGGCCATGGTTACCGTTCAGGCTTTCGATACCAGTAACCCGGCCTACGTGAGTGAAAAACACGCCATCCTCAGTGGCTTCCAATTCGCCTTCGCCGGTGACTAATCGGATTGCAGGGCGATGCGCAACGCGTCGATCTGGTCGAGCTCGGCTTGCCCGGCCTGTACGTGGACCGCATGCAGAGCGCCATTCCAGGGGAACGGGGGCTGGTAGTCATCGGCAACCGGCAGGCCGCGGTCGTAGCCGAGGGTGAGGTGTGTGCCCCCGTGCTGCCAGATGAACGGAAGCGCATGGTCGGTCGCGGCGGTCGCGACTACGGAGTCGTCGACCACCGCGTCGATGGCGACGCCGCCGGACTCCAGCCGTAGCACGCAACCGACGAGGTGGCGCCCCGCAGGCAGTTGCTGTTCGGACCGCAGCTGCAGGGGGCCACTGGGCAAGGCCACGGCGACGTGGAGCCTGCCGTCGACGACGTAGCCGGCCAGGCCTCCGTTGCGGTCGCCGATGGCGAACAACACCCCACTGGGCGGCTCCTCCGGCGACACCTCCACATCGGCGAGGATGTGACCTCCGCCGGCCAACATCGGCAGCGCCTCGTCGAGCACTGGGCCGGCTTGTGGATAGAGCGTGACCTTGAGGCCGACCGGATACTGCGGCTGGGCTGCGGCCGTCAGCCGCCCGATCAGTGAGTCAAGCAGCGGCAGAACATTGTTCGCGGCAGCTTCGTTGGACCACTGTTCGGACAGTTGTGCGACGACCTCGGGATGTTGGTCTGCGAGATCGTGGAACTCCGAGAAGTCCTCGTCGAGGCGGAACAGCGACCACCGGTCGGTGTCGAAGTCGCGGCTACCGGTCAGCAGCAGGTCCTCGTCCATCACGCCGACCGGAACGTGGTCGGTGGTGGCTTTCCAGCCGTCGGCGAAGATCGCCCGCGAACCCATCATCTCGAAGTACTGCACCGAACGCGGGTTGGGTGCCGCAGGATCGGTGAACGAGGGCAGCAGGCTGGCCCCCTGAACGGGCTGCTGTGCGATCCCGTCGACGGTCTCCGGGACGGCTACTCCGCACGCATCGAGGACGGTCGGAAGGACGTCGATCGCATGGGCGAACTGCCCACGAACGCCACCGCCCTCGCCAATCCCCTTGGGCCAGTGCGCGATGAACGGAACCCGGGTACCGCCCAGCCACGTGTAGCGCTTCCACAACCGAAACGGCGTATTGCCGGCCCATGCCCAGCCCCACGCGTAGTGCGGATAGGTCAGCGGTCCGCCCCAGTCATCGAGCTGCGCGAGGTTCTCGGCGAGATCGTCGCGCACCCGATGGGTGAACCGATGCTCGTTGACGGTTCCGGACACGCCGCCCTCGGCGCTGGCGCCGTTGTCGGACATCAACAGAATCAAGGTGTTGTCAAGCACCCCAATGCGTTCGAGGATGTCGACCACCCGGCCGATCTGTGCGTCGGTGTGGCTGAGGAATCCGGCGTAAACCTCGTGCATGCGGGCATACAGTCGACGCTCGTCCACGCCGAGGTCATCCCAGGCCGGCACCCAGGGCGGCCGGGGAGTCAGGGCCGTAGTAGCCGGGACGACGCCGGACTCCACTTGACGAGCGAACAGTTGGTCGCGCCATCGATCCCATCCGACGTCGAACTTGCCGGCGTAGGCGTCGGCCCATGAGCGCTCCACGTGGTGCGGTGAGTGCATCGCTCCCGGGGTGAAGTACAGGAAGAACGGCTTGCCGGGGGCGCTGGCCTGTTGACTGAGCACCATCCGAATCGCTTCGTCGGCCAGGTCTTCGGTCAGGTGGTAGCCCTCGTCGGGCCGGGCTGGTGCCTCGACGAACGAGTTGTCGCGCACCAGTTCCGGCGCCCATTGGTTGGCGTCGCCCCGGAGGAATCCGTAGTAGCGCTCGAACCCCTGCCCCAGCGGCCATTGGTTGTAAGGTCCTGCTCCGCCACGTTCGCCGCGCGGCACCAGATGCCATTTGCCGGTCGCCAGCGTGCTCCATCCCGCGTCGCGCAGGATTCGTGGCAGGGTGGCCGCCGAGCGAGGAATGTGCGCGGTGTAGCCGGGATGAGTGGTGGGCAGATCGGCGAGGAACCCCATGCCGACTGCGTGGTGGTTGCGACCGGTCAGCAGTGCCGCCCGAGTCGGCGAGCACAGGGCAGTCACGTGAAAGCGGTTGTAGCGCAGTCCTCCGGCGGCCAGCCGGTCGATGTGCGGTGTCGAGATATCGGAGCCGTAGCAGCCGAATTGAGCGAAACCGAGGTCGTCGAGCAGGATCACCACGACATTGGGCGCGTCCTGTGGCGGGCGCTGGGGCTGGCTCATCTCGGTGTCGCCTTTCGCTATGACCTGCATGTAGTCAAGTGACTACATCTGTTGAGAACATTATTGAGCGATCTTGTGGATCGCAAGGTGCAGAGGGAAATTCGCCTGATCAAGGGGTGATCACGGCTCGCTGCGGCGGCCTAGCCGGCCACCGCTTGGCCGGCTACGGCCGTAGCGCCGGACCGGCGGTCCGAGCGGTAGGCGGGGTCGAAGCGGCGGACTGTCACGACGAGCAGCAGGGCGATAACGGGCGCGATGACGCCGTACAGCGCCGGCACAGTGCCGATTTCGGCGCTGTCGAGGAGTTGCGGACTCAGGGCTATCGCGGTGGCCACCATCGCGTTGTGCATCCCGATTTCGAGGCTGATGGCAATCGCCTGCCGCGGAGCGAGTTTCATCCACCGGGGCACGAGGTAGCCGACGGTCAAGCTGACAGTGGCGAAGGACGCGACGGCTCCGGTGAGCGTGCCGAGGTTGTTGAGCAGTGTCGATTGCCCCCCGACGATCGCCGCGATGGAGATCGCGACCAGCAGCGTGGCCGCGGCGACCCGCACCGGCCGTTTCAGGCGACGGGCCAGCTCGGGGACGCGTTCGCGAATGGCGACACCGATTGCGGTGGGAATGAGGACCAGTCCGACTACTGCGACGAACTTGTCCAGCTGCAGCGGGATGCTCCTGCCTTCGCCGGTGAACCAGCTGATTGAGAACGCCAGGATCGCCGGTAGGGAGGCGATCGAGATCACGGCATTGACACCGGTCAGCGTGAGGTTGAGGGCCAGGTCGCCATTGACCAAGTGGCTGAATACGTTGGCCAACAGGCCACCGGGTACCGCCGATATCAACATGAGACCGACCGCCAGCTTCGGCGGGAGGTCGAATGCTTCGGCGATCAGCAGGCAGAACGACGGCAGCACGATCGCCTGGCAGATCAGGGCGACCGCCAGCGGGCGCCTCAGCGCAGCGGCTCGCCGGAAGTCGGCGACGGTGAGGGTCATTCCCAGGGCGAGCATGGCCGTCACAACGACCAACGGGAAGAACCGGTTATCCATGATTGCTCCGCGGTGTTCGTGCGCAGATGCCATGACGACTAAGGAGTTCCGGGCGCCGGCGCGATGATGCAGTGATTGCTCAGCTTGCCGCAATCCATCGAGATTCGGCCCGCGCACCGACGCCTCCGCGGGGCTGTGCACACCGCCGGATCGACGCGCCGAGCAAACGGATTCAGGGCTGCGCCCAGCCCTTGGGTGCCGATACGCGTCGCCTCGATTTGCTTACGGCGGCCCCCTGGCCGACAGTCACCGCGTTGCCGTATGTCATGGCTACGGATCGTCGCCGAGACCGCGCCTCGTGTGGAATCGCTCGCTTGCGGGTCAGCGTAATCCGCGGCGGTGCAAGATAATTCCGGAATGTAACCCCCGGGATGCTGGGTAGGGTGTCGCATGGCATGTCGGCGCGGACACGCGGCCGGGCGTGCGCCCGATAGTCTCGCCGACCCGAAGTGGCGGCTCCAGATCGACGATCGCGGCGGCCGGAGGACGCTGGCATCCCGGCGCTGCGGAACATCGGCTGGCTACACCCCTCCGGACCGCGTCAGCGGGCTGGAATCTATTTGAGCCGAATCAGTGCCGAGTCGCCTAGGTGGGCCGCCTGAGTCCAGGGGCGAGAGCCCGCAGCGGTTTTCCCGACATTGTGCGCGGGTATTTCCCCAGGGCCCGCGTAGACTCACCGCGCGAACTTTTCATCAGAAACAGTGAGGTAGGGCATCCGATGAGCGGCCATTCCAAGTGGGCTACCACGAAGCACAAGAAGGCCGTCATTGACGCTCGTCGTGGCAAGAACTTTGCGCGGTTGATCAAGAATATCGAGGTCGCGGCGCGGGTTGGCGGCGGGGATCCGTCGGGCAATCCGACGTTGTACGACGCCATTCAGAAGGCGAAGAAGAGCTCGGTTCCCAACGACAATATTGAGCGGGCGCGTAAGCGTGGTGCTGGTGAGGAAGCCGGCGGGGCTGATTATCAGACCATCACCTACGAGGGTTACGGGCCCAACGGGGTGGCGGTGCTGATCGAGTGTTTGACCGATAACCGTAATCGTGCTGCGAGTGAGGTGCGGGTGGCGATGACGCGTAACGGCGGGACGATGGCTGATCCGGGTTCGGTGGCGTATCTGTTCAGTCGCAAGGGGATGGTGACCTTGGACAAGAATGGGTTGACCGAGGACGACGTGTTGGTGGCGGTGCTGGATGCCGGTGCTGAGGATGTCAATGACTTGGGGGAGAGCTTCGAGGTGATTTCGGAGCCTGGGGATTTGGTTGCGGTGCGTAGTGCGTTGGTGGATGCCGGTATCGATTACGACTCTGCCGAGGCGAGTTTTCAGCCTTCGGTGAGTGTGGCTGTTGATGTTGAAGGTGCTCGCAAGGTGTTCAAACTCGTCGAGGCTCTAGAGGACAACGACGACGTGCAGAATGTGTGGACCAACGTGGACCTGTCCGACGAAGTACTGGCCGTCCTCGAAGCCGAATAGGAGCCACGTCGTTGTCGACCATCCATTTCATCTCCGGTCTGCCGCGCTCAGGTTCGACCCTGCTGGCCGCGCTACTGCGGCAGAACCCGCGCTTTGAGGCCGGGATGTCGGGTCCATTGGCAGGGCTGTTCGGCGCGCTGCTCGGCGAGATGAGTGCCCGCAATGAGTTCTCGGTGTTCATCGACGACGCGAAGCGGGAACGGATCTTGCGCGGCCTGTTCGACAGTTTTTATGCCGATTGCGACGCCGAGGTCACCTTCGACACCAATCGGGCGTGGTGCGGCTGGATGCCCGCGGTCTCGCGACTGTTCCCGAGCGCCAAGATCATCGCCTGCGTACGCGAGCTGCAGTGGGTGGTCGACAGCATCGAACGATTGATCCAGCGCAACGTGTTCACCCCGTCGTCGATCTTCGGCTTCAACCCCGGCGGCACTGTCTACACCCGCGCCAACGAGATCGTGGCGCAGGACGGAATGGTCGGGGCCCCATACGACATGCTCAAACAGGCTTGTTACGGCGCGGAGCGGGACCGGCTGCTGGTCGTGCAGTACGAGACGTTGACGACCGACCCGGCGACCACCATGCGGGCCATCTACGACTTCATCGGCGAGCCGATGTTCGACCACGACTTCGCCCATGTCGATTACGACGTCACCGACTTCGATGAACGGGCCGGCACGCCGGGCCTGCACACCGTGCACGGCGAGGTCCGGGCCACGCCCCGGGAGTCGATACTGCCGCCGGACTTGTTCAACCGGTTTATCCACGACGCGTTCTGGCGCGACCCGCGGGCCGTGCCCGCTGGTTTGCGGGTGGTCTAGCCGAACAACGGTTCTAAACTGACGCCGTGTCGGCGAGCGAGCGGCAAGAGTTCGGCAGGTCCCGACGGAAGGCGCTGCCGCGGTCCGGGCTCGGGGAGTATGTGCCGTCGCCGCGACGCCTGGACCCGGTAGCGCTGCTGGAATCGCAATCCAGGACTCGAGTACCGGAGCTGGTGCCGATCCGATACGCCCGCATGTTGGCGTCGCCGTATGCCTTCTTCAGGGGCTCGGCGGTGATCATGGCCGCCGACCTCGCCGCCGGCCCGCACACTGGACTACAGGCACAGTTGTGCGGGGATGCGCACCTGTCGAACTTCGGGATGTTCGCCTCCCCGGAGCGGCAGCTGATGTTCGACCTCAATGATTTCGATGAGACGCTGCCCGGACCGTGGGAGTGGGACGTTAAGCGGTTGGTGGCCAGTGCCGCGGTCCTATGCCACAGCAGGGGATTCGGCCGCGCCAAGCAAGAATCGGTTGTATCGGCCTGCGCCGAGGCTTACCGCACTCAGATGCGTGAACTGGCCCGGCTCGGCGAGCTCGATGTCTGGTACGCGCAATCGGTCATCGACTCCGAACTGCTGGCCGCCGTGGAACCGGTCTACGCCAAGGCGATCCGGCGTACCGCGGTCGGTGCGCTTTCCCGCGGACGGCAGCAGGCCGTCGACAAACTCACCTGGTCGCACAACGGCCGCCTGCGCCTGATCAGCGATCCGCCCCTGATCGTGCCGGCCGGTGACTTGGTCAGTGACACCGTGGCGCAGCTCTACAACAAGTACATGCGGAAACTGATCAAGGACTACGTTTCCAGCCTTCCCGACGACCGGCGGGTGCTTGCACGGCGATACCGGTACGTGGAGGTGGCCCGCAAGGTGGTCGGTGTCGGCAGCGTCGGAACCCGCACCTGGATCGTGCTGCTTGAGGGCGTCGGCCGCGGAGACCCGCTGCTCATGCAAGTCAAAGAGGCACGCACCTCGGTGTTGGAGGCCCACCTCAAGCGCAGCCGATACGCCAACGCCGGTGAGCGCGTCGTGGCAGGGCAGCGGCTGATGCAAGCCACCAGCGACGTCCTGCTGGGCTGGCTGCACGCCATCGGCCCCGACGGGCACCATGGCGACTACTACGTGCGTCAACTCTGGGACATGAAGGGATCCGCCGACGTCGAATCGATGAGCCCCAAAGTGCTGACCGCCTATGTGCAGGCATGCGGGCATGCGCTTGCCCGGGCGCACAGTCGTTCTGGCGACCGGGTCGCGATCGCGGCCTATCTCGGCAAGGGAGATAACGCCGACCGGGCACTGACCCGGTTCGCCTTGGCGTACGCCGAACAGAACCAGTGCGACTACCAGGCGCTGCAGACCGCCGCGGACAGCGGCCGGATCACCGTCGCGTGATGATCGGGCCGGGGGACAGGGCGCGGCGGCAGCGTGTCGCGCCCGCCGGTGTCGCCTGTCCCCTCTAGACTGTCGAACAGTTGTTCGGTACTGGAGAGGATTCCGATGCGGGTGATGGGCGTCGACCCTGGACTGACGCGGTGCGGTCTGTCGGTGGTCGAAGGCGGGCAGGGGCGTCAGGTCACCGCTTTGGATGTCGACGTGGTGCGCACCCCGGCCGATCAGCCGCTGCCGCAACGGCTGCTGACCATCAGTGACACCGCCGAGCACTGGCTCGACACCCACCGCCCCGACGTGATCGCGATCGAGCGCGTATTCGCCCAGCAGAACGTCTCCACCGTGATGGGCACCGCGCAGGCCGGCGGCGTGATTGCGCTGCAGGCCGCCCGGCGCGGCATCACCGTGCATTTCCACACCCCCAGCGAGGTCAAAGCGGCGGTGACCGGCAACGGTTCGGCTGACAAGGCGCAGGTGACGACGATGATCACCCGCATCCTGGGGCTGCAGCAGAAGCCGACTCCCGCCGACGCCGCAGATGCGCTGGCGCTCGCGATCTGTCATTGCTGGCGGGCCCCGATGATCGCCCGAATGGCCGCAGCCGAGGCACTGGCGGCCGAACAGCGGCGCAAGTACACCGCCAAGCTCAAGGCGGCCCGGGCATGATCGCGTCGGTACGTGGCGAGGTCATCGATATCGCGTTGGACCATGCCGTGGTCGAGGCGGCCGGGGTCGGCTACAAGCTGATGGCCACGCCGGCGACCCTGTCGACGCTGCGCCGCGGCAGCGAATCCCGGTTGATCACCGCGATGATCGTGCGTGAAGACTCGATGACCCTCTACGGATTCCCCGACGGTGAGGCACGCGATCTGTTCCTCACGCTGATCGGGGTCTCGGGCATCGGACCCAAGATCGCCCTGGCGACTCTGGCGGTCTATGACGCGGCCACCCTGCGCCGGGCGCTCGGCGACGGGGACGTCACCGCATTGACCCGGGTGCCCGGGATCGGCAAGCGCGGGGCCGAGCGGCTGGTGCTGGAACTGCGCGACAAGATTGGTGCGGCGACCGCATCCGACGGCGCCGTGTTCGGCGGCCACGCGGTGCGCGCTCCAGTGATCGAAGCCTTGATCGGTCTCGGTTTTGCCGCCAAGCAGGCCGAAGAGACCACCGACAAGGTGTTGGCCGACGCTCCCGACGCGACCACCTCCGAAGTGCTGCGTACCGCGCTGAGCCGACTGGGGAAGACCAAGTGAGCCAATCCGGTGAGCCCGGCGATCGTGAAGACCGTGAGGTGTCGCCGGCCCTGACGGTCGGCGAGGGAGACATCGACGCCGGGCTGCGTCCACGCAGTCTGGCCGAGTTCATCGGGCAGCCGCGGGTACGCGAGCAGTTGCAGCTGGTGATCGAGGGCGCCAAGAACCGCGGCGGCACACCCGATCACATCTTGCTGTCCGGCCCCCCAGGGCTGGGCAAGACGTCGCTGGCGATGATCATCGCCAGCGAACTGGGCAGCTCGTTGCGGGTCACCTCCGGGCCGGCGCTCGAACGTGCGGGGGACCTGGCCGCGATGTTGTCGAATCTGGTCGAGCACGACGTGCTGTTCATCGACGAGATCCACCGTATCGCCCGGCCGGCCGAGGAGATGCTCTACCTGGCGATGGAGGACTTCCGGGTCGACGTGGTCGTCGGGAAAGGCCCTGGGGCGACGTCGATTCCGCTGGAGGTGGCACCGTTCACCCTAGTCGGAGCCACGACCCGTTCCGGTGCGCTGACCGGCCCGCTGCGCGACCGGTTCGGCTTCACCGCGCACATGGACTTCTACGAGCCGGCCGAACTGCAGCGGGTGCTGGCACGCTCGGCGAAGATCCTCGGGATCGAACTGGGGACCGAAGCAGCGGCAGAGGTCGCGCGGCGCTCCCGCGGTACGCCGCGTATCGCCAACCGATTGCTGCGCCGGGTGCGTGACTACGCCGAGGTCCGTGCCGACGGGGTGATCACCCGCGACGTTGCGAAAGCCGCACTGGCGGTCTATGACGTCGATGAGCTGGGCCTGGACAGGCTGGACCGCGCGGTGCTCTCGGCGCTTACCCGAAGCTTCGGCGGCGGCCCGGTCGGGGTCTCCACGCTGGCGGTTGCGGTGGGGGAGGAAGCTGCCACCGTCGAAGAGGTCTGCGAGCCGTTCCTGGTACGCGCCGGGATGGTCGCGCGCACTCCTCGGGGGCGCGTCGCGACGCCGGCAGCATGGACGCACCTGGGCATGGTGCCGCCGGCGGGGGCCGGGGGATTGGGCCAACAGGGGTTGTTCGAGTAGGTCGGGCTACAGCTTGCCCAACTCGGCAGCCAGCACGTCCAAACCTTCCGAGAGCAGCGCGTCGCTGATGGTCAACGGCGGCAACAGCCGCACCACATTGCCGAACGTTCCGCAGGTCAACACAATCACACCCGCCCGATGACATGCCGCCGCCAGGGCGCTGGTCAGGGCCGGGTCGGGCTCGCTCGTGTCGGGCCGCACCAGCTCGACGGCGATCATGGCGCCGCGGCCTCGCACATCGCCGATGCGGTCGTCGTCGGCCTGCAGCCGGCCCAGCCGTTCGAAGACCAGTCGCTCGATCTGCCGGGCCCGGCCCACCAGGTCGTCCGCCTCGACGGCGGCCAATGCCCCCAACGCTGCGGCGCAGGCCACCGGGTTGCCACCGAAGGTGCCGCCCAGCCCGCTGACATGCGGGGCGTCCATGATGTCGGCGCGCCCCGTCACCGCCGCCAACGGCAGGCCCCCGCCGATGCCCTTGGCGGTGCAGATCAGATCCGGTGCCATCCCGGTCGGGCCCTCATGGTCACAGGCGAACATCGCCCCCGTTCGCGCGAAGCCCGTCTGTACCTCGTCGGCGACGAAAACCACGTCGTTGTCGCGGCACCAGGCCAGCAATGCGGGCAGAAAGCCGGGTGCCGGGACGATGAATCCGCCTTCGCCCTGGATCGGTTCGATCACCAGCGCGGCCAGATTGTGGGCGCCGATCTGGTTCTCCAGGATGCCGATCGCCCGATCGGCGGCCCGTTCCCCGTCGCTGCCCAGCTCTTTGTCGATCAGACTGTCGCGGTAGGGGTAGGACGCCGGCGCGCGATAGATGTCGGGGGCGAACGGGCCGAATCCGCTCTTGTAGGGCATGGACTTAGCGGTGAGCGCCATCGTCAGATTGGTACGGCCGTGGTAGCCGTGGTCGAACGCCGCCACCGCGGTTTTGTGCGTGTAGGACCGGGCGATCTTGACGGCGTTCTCCAGGGCCTCGGCGCCGGAGTTGAGCAGCACCGACCGCTTCTCGAACTGACCCGGGGTGATCCGGTTCAGTGCTTCAGCGACGGCCACATAGCCCTCGTAGGGCGTCACCATGAAACAGGTGTGGGTGAACTCGGCGACCTGCTGCTGCACCGCGTCCACCACCCGGGGCGCGGCGTTGCCCACGGTGGTCACCGCGATCCCCGAGCCCAGGTCGATCAGTCGATTGCCGTCGACGTCTTCCACGATGCCGCCGCCGGCCCGAGCCGCGTACACCGGCAGCGTGCTGCCCACCCCGCGTGCCACGGCGGTCGCGCGCCGGTGTGCCAGCTGAACCGAGCCGGGCCCGGGAATCTCGGTGGCCAAGTGACGGCTCTGAAGTAGCGGCGGCACTGACATGTGGGGTGGGCCTCCTTAGCGGTGCTTTCCGCGGCTCAGATCTGGCCGAGTGGCCGGCACGCGTTGCCGAAGGGTTGCCAATATTCGCCGGGCGGGCAGTCCAGCGGCGTCGGGCCTTGGCCGAGCGGCATGCAGGTGTTGGTGCTCGGCTCCCAGTACTGGCCGCCGGGGCAGGCGAGCGGCGTCGGGCCTTGGCCGAGCGGCATGCAGCTGTTGGTGCTCGGCTCCCAGTACTGGCCGCCGGGGCAGGCGAGCGGCTCCGCGGATCCGATGGCGGGCATGGCGATCGCTCCCACCGCCAGGGGAGCCGCTGCCAAGGCAACGGCGGTCGCCAGACCACACGCGAAATTTTTCATCGGCCAACTTTCCCTTGAGAATCCTGACCCCCTGTCACCGATAGCCTAGGGGGTGGACGGCGGTACCGAAGCACGGTCGCCGGACTCAGTGGCACACTGTTGTCATCACAGTGGCCCGCCACACCTCAAGTGGTCCGGTGCCGAAGACTCATTCGAACAAGTCGAAAGATCGGTTGTCGTCATGGAAAACATGGTTGCCTTCCTGCCGCTGCTCCTTGTCATGGGCGCGTTTATGTTCTTCGCCTCGCGGCGGCAGAAGCGTGCGATGCAGGCCACCATCGACCTGCATGAATCGTTGCAGGTGGGCGACCGGGTGCACACCACCTCGGGGCTGCAGGGCACCATCACCCGCATCACTGACGACGACGTCGACCTGGAGATCGCGGACGGTGTGGTGACCACCTGGATGAAGCTGGCCGTGCGCGACAAGATCGAGCCCGAAGAGCTGACGGCCGAGGCCGCAGTCGAAGAGGCCGTCGAAGGCGCATAGCGGCTCGCCGCCTTCGGGCTGGCCGGCTGACACGCCCGACGCGCGGAACGCCCGCCCAACGATCGTCCCGGCCAGCCGGGCACGTACCCTTTTGCGGGTGCAGTGGTACTGATCGCTGCGGGCGGCCCGCGCACGGGCCAGCCTCGACGATCACGAGAGCGCATTGCGCAATGAGCGAAGGAGACTCAACAACGTGGCATCGCCTTCGGCGCCGGTGCACCCTGCCCGCAACCTGGCGGTGTTCCTGGCATTGCTCATCGGCGTCTACCTGCTGGTATTCCTGACCGGAAACAAGCTCGCCGAACCCAAACTTGGTATCGACCTGCAGGGCGGCACTCGTGTGACGCTCACCGCGCGCACCCCGGACGGCTCCACGCCGACCCGTGACGCGCTCAATCAGGCGCAACAGATCATCAGCGCCCGGGTCAACGGACTCGGTGTGTCGGGCTCTGAAGTGATCATCGACGGCAACAACCTGGTCATCACGGTGCCGGGCAGCGACGGCAACGAGGCCCGCACCCTCGGCCAGACGGCCCGGCTCTACATCCGCCCGGTGATCAACGGTGTGTCGGTGCAGGAAGCTCAGGCAGCTGCCCGGATGCCCGGCCTCGGTGGTGGCGGTATGCCCGGCGTCCCAGGCTTGCCGCCCGGCGCCGGTGGTGGTGCTCCCGGTCTGCCGCCGGGTCTTGGCGGTGGCGGCGTTCCCGGCTTGCCTCCCGGTCTTGGCGGTGGCGGCGTTCCCGGTCTGCCTCCGGGTCTTGGCGGTGGCGGTGTTCCCGGTCTGCCTCCCGGTCTTGGTGGCGGCGGTGTTCCTGGTATGCCCCCGGGCGCCGGCGGGTCCGTCCCGCAGCAGCCGCTGACTCCGCCGGCCCAGCCGCGGCCCTTCCCGCAGGAGCCGACCCCGACCCCGGGGACCACCTCTTCGAGCCCCGGCTCCGAAAACACCAGCGAGACCGCCACTCCCGGCACCTCGACTGTTCCGGCGCCAGGATCGCCTGCCGAGGCGCCCGGCGCCGGTCCCCAGATGCCCGCCTTACCGGGGCTGCCTGGCCTGCCGGGTCTGCCCGGGATGCCTGGCCAGGGTGATCAGGCCCAGGGCTTGGCGGCCCGCATCGCCGCCGAGAAGCGGTTGCGCCAGAGCGACAACAAGGTGGTCCAGGCGCTGGCCCTGCAGATCCAGGCCGGACGGTGCGACAAGGAAGACATCCTCGCCGGCAACGACGACCCGGACCTGCCACTGGTGACCTGTTCGCAGGACCAGCAGACGGCCTACCTGTTGGCGCCGTCGATCATCAGCGGCGACCAGATCGCCGACGCCAGCTCGGGCATGGACCAGCGCAGCGGCGCCAACATCGTCCAGGTGCAGTTCAAGAGCGGCGCGGCCGACGTCTGGGCCGACTACACCGCCGCCCACATCGGCACCCAGACCGCGTTCACGCTGGACTCGCAGGTGGTCAGTGCCCCGCAGATCCAGGAAGCCATCCCCGGTGGCCGCACCCAGATCACCGGTGGCTCGCCGGGGTTCACTCAAGACGGTGCCCGCCAGCTGGCCAACGTCTTGAAGTACGGATCGCTGCCGCTGTCGTTTGAGGCCTCCGAAGCCGAAACCGTCTCGGCCACACTGGGAATGACTTCGCTGAAGGCGGGTCTGATCGCCGGTGCGATCGGTCTGGCACTGGTGCTGGTCTACTCGCTGCTCTACTACCGCGTCCTGGGCGTGCTGACCGCGCTGTCACTGGTGGTGGCCGGAGCCATGGTGTACGCGATCCTGGTGTTGCTGGGCCGGTACATCAACTACACGCTCGACCTGGCCGGTATCGCCGGTCTGATCATCGGTATCGGAACCACCGCCGACTCGTTCGTGGTGTTCTTCGAACGCATCAAGGACGAGATCCGCGAGGGCAAGTCGTTCCGCTCGGCGGTGCCGCGCGGGTGGGCGCGCGCCCGCAAGACCATCGTCTCCGGCAACGCGGTCACCTTCCTTGCTGCGGCGGTGCTCTACTTCCTGGCGGTCGGCCAGGTCAAGGGCTTCGCGTTCACCCTGGGGCTGACCACGATCCTGGACCTGGTGGTGGTGTTCCTGGTGACCTGGCCACTGGTCTACCTGGCGTCGAAGTCTCCGACGCTGGCCAAGCCGTCCTACAACGGCCTCGGCGCCGTTCAGCAGGTCGCGCGCGAACGGCGGGCGGTCGCCAAATCGGGAGGCACAACGGGCGGCAAGTCCGGGGCCAAAGCGCGCACGCGGGTAACCGCCCAGTCGACGGAACAGGGATAGCCAGATGGCCAAACCGAGCACCAGTAGCGGTACGAAAGCCGCGAAAAACGACGCCGCCGCGGGCGAACTCACCAAGGGCCGCAGTGCCGTGGAGGCGAAGCCTCGCAAGACCGCGGGAAGCACCAAGGCGCCCAAGCACAGTTTCCTGTCACGGCTCTACACCGGTACCGGCGCGTTCGAGGTCATCGGTAAGCGGCGGATGTGGTACGCGGTCAGCGGTGCCATGGTGGCCATCGCCATCGTCAGCATCCTGATCCGCGGATTCACCTTCGGAATCGACTTCGCCGGCGGCACCAAGGTGTCGTTCCCGCGCGGCGACACCAGCGTCACCCAGGTCGAAGAGGTGTTCCGCAAGAGCGTCGGCAGCAGCCCCGAGTCGGTGGTGGTGGTCGGCAACGGCAACTCGGCGACGGTGCAGATCCGTGCCGAGACGCTCACCAACGAGCAGACCGAGAAGCTGCGCGACGACCTGTTCGACGCGTTCCAGCCCGTCGGCCCGAACGGTGAGGCGAGCAAACAGGCGATCAGTGACTCGGCGGTCTCGGAGACCTGGGGCGGGCAGATCACCCAGAAGGCCGTGATCGCGCTGGTGGTGTTCCTGCTCCTGGCGTCGCTGTACATCACCGTGCGCTACGAGTGGTACATGACCATCTCTGCGATGATCTCGATGGTCTTCGACATCCTCGTCACCGCTGGGGTGTATTCGCTGGTCGGATTCGAGGTCACGCCGGCCACTGTCATCGGCCTGTTGACCATTCTCGGGTTCTCCATCTATGACACCGTCATCGTGTTCGACAAGGTGGAGGAGAACACCAGCGGCTTCGAGCACAAACCCAAGCTGACTTACGCCGAACAGGCCAACCTGGCCATCAACCAGACTTTCATGCGATCGATCAACACCAGCCTGATCTCGGCGTTGCCGATCATGTCGCTGATGGTGGTCGCCGTGTGGCTGCTCGGTGTGGGAACGCTGCAGGACCTCGCGCTGGTCCAGTTGGTCGGTGTTGTGGTCGGCACCTATTCGTCGATCTACCTGGCCACTCCGCTGCTGGTCAGCCTGCGGGAGCGCACTGAGCTGGTGCAGAACCACACTCGCCGGGTGATGCGGCGGCGCAACGCCGCGGCCGGTTCGAAAGCGGCAGCGGCCGGCACGGACGTCGCGGAGGACCTCGACGGCACCGAAGACACCGTTGCCGGCGCAGACGCGGGCGCGGCGGCGACCGCGTCGGGCGCCCCGGCTCCCGGCGCAAAGCCGGTCCGCCCCACCAGCCGGCGCAGCCAGCGTCCGACCGGCAAGCCGGGCGCCGGTCGGTAACCGGCGATGGCGGCCCGCTGTCGGCACGCCGCGGCGTGGGTGGTGGCGATCATCACCGGCCTCGGCGCCTGGTCGGTGTCGGCGTGCACCAGTGCCACCGTCGATCAGATCGACTACGCCGTCGACGGCGGTCTGATCACCTACAACAGCACCACCGTGGCCGGTGCGGCGTCGGCAGGACCGCAGGCGTTCTCCCGCACCCTGATCGGCTTCGGCTACCACGGTCCGGATGGCCAGATCGTCACCGACCACGACTTCGGCAGTATCTCCGTGGTGGGCCGCGCCCCGCTGGTGCTGGACTATCAGATCGCCGACGCGGCGGTGTACTCCGACGGCAAACCCATCACCTGTGACGACCTGGTGCTGGCCTGGGCGGCCCAGTCGGGCCGCTTCCCGGGTTTCGACGCCGCAAGCCGAGCCGGTTACCTCGACATCGAGAACATCGAGTGCCAGCCCGGTGAGAAGAAGGCGCGGGTGTCGTTCTTCGCCGACCGCAACATCGTCGACTACGAGGAACTGTTCACCGCGACCTCGATGATGCCGTCGCACATCATCGCCGACAAGCTCGGTGTGAACACCACCGACGCTGTGCTGGGCAAGCTCGGGCCCGCCGATGAGGTCATCGCCAAGATCGCGCAGGCCTGGAACACCACCTGGCAGCTCGGCCGCGACGTTGACCTGCGGCACTTCCCGTCGTCGGGGCCCTACAAGATCGACTCGGTGCTCGAAGGTGGCGCCGTGGTGCTGGTGGCCAACGACCTGTGGTGGGGTGCCAAGCCGGTCACCAAGAGGATCACGGTGTGGCCGCAGACCGCCGACATCGCCGACCGGGTCAACAAACGCGTCATCGAGGTCGTCGACGTGGCGACCGGATCCGCGGGGTCGCTGATCACCCCGGACGACTACCAGAGCAGTGACAGTCCCTCGGGTGGGATCGAGCAGCTCATCTTCGCCCCGTCCGGCCCACTGTCGGAGACGCCCGCGCGCCGAGCGGTGGCCTGGTGCACCCCGCGCGACATCATCGCCCGCGATGCGGGGGTTCCGGTGGTCAATTCCCGGCTCAACACCGCCATGGACGACGCATTCGACCAGGCCGAGAACGTGCCCGAGGCCGAACAGTTCGCTCGGGCAAACCCCGATGCCGCCCGCGACGCGCTGGGCGGGAAGCCATTGACGGTGCGCATCGGCTACCGCGGTCCCAACACTCGGCTGGCCGCGGTGATCGGGGCGATCACCAGCTCATGCGCGCCTGCCGGCATCACCGTCACCGAGGTGGCCTCCGACAGCATCGGCCCGCTGGCACTGCGGGAAGGACAGATCGACGTGTTGCTCGCCAGCACCGGGGGATCCACCGGTAGCGGGTCGAGCGGATCGTCGGTGGTGGACGCCTACGAGTTGTTCAGCGGCAACGGCAACAACCTGTCCGGTTACCACAACGACCAGATCGACGGCGTCGTCTCCGCGTTGGCCATCACCGCCGATCCCGCCGAGATGGTCCGGCTGCTCGGCGAGAGCGCTCCGGTGTTGTGGGCCGATATGCCCACCCTGCCGCTGTATCGCCAGCAACGGACCCTGCTGTCGTCGAAGAAGACCTACGGTGTTGCTGCCAACCCCACCCGGTGGGGTGCGGGCTGGAACATGGACCGCTGGGAGCTGCAACAGTGAATCAGGCCGGGCCCGCGGCAGGCGCCGGTGAGATCATCGCGTCGCTCATTCGCGAGGTCGCGGACTTTCCCACGCCGGGAATCGCTTTCAAAGACCTGACCCCGGTCTTCGCCGACGCGGCCGGGCTGGCCGCGGTCACCGATGCGCTGGCTCGGGCCGCCGCCGGTGCGGATCTGGTGGCCGGTATTGACGCGCGGGGATTTCTGCTGGCCGGGGCGGTCGCCGACCGGCTCGGGGTTGGTGCGCTGGCGGTCCGCAAAGGCGGCAAACTGCCACCGCCGGTGCTCTCGGAGCGTTATCAGCTCGAGTACGGAACCGCGGTGCTGGAGATACCGGCCGACGGACTCGAGTTGGCCGGGCGCCGCGTGGTGATCCTCGACGACGTGCTGGCCACCGGCGGTACCCTGGCCGCGACGCAGCGTTTGCTGTGTCGGGCAGGAGCCGAGGTGGTTGCGGCGGCAGTGGTGCTGGAGCTGGCGGGGCTGGGCGGACGCGCCGCCGTGGCACCGTTGCAGCTGGCCAGCCTGCACCTGATTTAGTCGATATTCTCGTGGTCGGAGGTGAACACAGTGGGCCCTGAACAAGGCTTAGCGCAGGGCTCCGATCAGGGTTCAGGCCCCGAGCGGTATAGCGCTGACGCCAGCCAGCCGGTGGCGGTGTCGGAGGGGGTTGCCCAGGACGCGCCCTCCGAGCGCACCGATCTGCTGAAGGTCCCGACCAGTGCCTCCCGGCGGGTGCGGGCCCGGATCGCCCGGCGTATCACCGCCCAACGCGGTGCGCTGAGCCCGGTGCTGGAGCCGCTGGTGGCGGTGCACCGGCAGTACTATCCGAAAGCCAACCTGGCACTGCTCCAACGTGCCTACGAGGTCGCCGAGCAGCGGCACGCCTCCCAGCTGCGTCATTCGGGGGATCCCTACATCACCCACCCGGTGGCTGTCGCCACCATCCTGGCCGAACTGGGCATGGACACCATCACGCTGGTGGCCGCGCTGCTGCACGACACCGTCGAGGACACCGGCTACACGCTGACCGCGCTGGCTGCCGAGTTCGGTGACGAGGTTGCTCACCTGGTCGACGGGGTGACCAAGCTGGACAAGGTGGTGCTGGGCACCGCCGCCGAGGCCGAGACCATCCGCAAGATGGTCATCGCGATGGCACGTGACCCCCGGGTGCTGGTGATCAAGGTCGCCGACCGGCTGCACAACATGCGCACCATCCGCTTCCTGGCGCCCGAAAAGCAGGCCCGCAAGGCGCGCGAGACACTGGAAGTCATTGCGCCGCTGGCACATCGGCTCGGGATGGCGAACGTCAAATGGGAGCTCGAGGATCTGTCGTTCGCGATTCTGCACCCCAAGCGCTACGAGGAGATCGTGCGCCTGGTGGCAGACCGCGCGCCGTCCCGCGACACCTACCTGGCCAAGGTGCGCGCCGAGATCGTCAACACGCTGGCGAAGTCGAAGATCACCGCGACCGTCGAGGGCCGCCCCAAGCACTACTGGTCGATCTATCAGAAGATGATCGTGCGCGGCCGCGACTTCGACGACATCTACGACCTGGTGGGACTGCGGATCCTGTGCGACGAGATCCGGGACTGCTACGCCGCGGTCGGCGTCGTGCACTCGCTGTGGCAGCCGATGGCCGGCCGGTTCAAGGACTACATCGCCCAGCCGCGCTACGGGGTCTACCAGTCGCTGCACACCACGGTGATCGGCCCGGAGGGCAAGCCGCTGGAGATCCAAATCCGCACCCGGGAGATGCACCGCACCGCCGAATACGGCATCGCCGCACACTGGCGTTACAAAGAGGCCAAGGGCCGCAACGGTGTTCCGCACCTGAACACCGCCGCCGAGATCGACGACATGGCCTGGATGCGCCAGCTGCTGGACTGGCAGCGGGAAGCCGCCGACCCGGGTGAATTCCTCGAATCGCTGCGCTACGACCTGGCCGTCAAAGAGATCTTCGTGTTCACCCCCAAGGGCGACGTGATCACGCTGCCCACCGGCTCCACGCCGGTGGACTTCGCCTACGCCGTGCACACCGAGGTCGGTCACCGCTGTATCGGTGCCCGGGTCAACGGCCGGCTGGTGGCGCTGGAGCGCAAGCTCGAGAACGGGGAAGTGGTCGAGGTTTTCACCTCGAAGGCACAGAACGCCGGGCCGTCGCGGGACTGGCAACAGTTCGTGGTGTCGCCGCGCGCCAAGGCCAAGATCCGCCAGTGGTTCGCCAAGGAGCGGCGCGAGGAGGCCCTGGAGTCCGGCAAGGACGCGATGGCCCGCGAAGTGCGCCGGGCGGGTTTACCGCTGCAACGCCTGGTCAACGGCGAGTCGATGGCGGCGGTGGCCCGCGAACTGCACTACAGCGATGTGTCCGCGCTCTACACCGCCGTCGGCGAGAACCACATCTCGGCGCATCACGTCGTGCAACGGCTGGTGGCCCAGCTCGGTGGCGTGGACCAGGCCGAGGACGACCTGGCCGAGCGCTCGACGCCGCTGACCATCCCGCGCCGCGAGCGTCACACCGACGATGTCGGCGTCGCGGTCCCCGGCGCCACCGGGGTGCTGACCAAACTGGCCAAGTGCTGCACCCCGGTGCCCGGCGACGAGATCATGGGTTTCGTCACCCGCGGCGGCGGGGTGTCGGTACACCGCACCGACTGCACCAATGCCGACGCGCTGCGCCAACAGGACGAACGGATCATCGAGGTCAAATGGGCGCCGTCGCCCTCCTCGGTGTTCTTGGTCGCCATCCAGGTCGAGGCACTGGACCGACACCGCCTGCTGTCGGACATCACCAAGGTGCTCGCCGACGAGAAGGTCAACATCTTGTCGGCCTCGGTCACCACCTCACGCGACCGGGTGGCGATCAGCCGGTTCACCTTCGAGATGGGCGACCCCAAGCACCTGGGCCACCTGCTCAATGTGGTCCGCAACGTCGAGGGCGTCTACGACGTCTACCGGGTGACATCAGCGGCCTGACCGGGCTTCAACCCGCCGCGAGCGTGCGCAGTCGTACACGTGACGACGGCGTGTCGCCGTGCAGACGCGCACGCTCGCGCGAAAGGGCGCGCTAGTCGGCCCGCACCGACTTGACGGTCACCTTGGTGGCCGGTGGGCCGTCTTCGCCGCCGCCCTGCACGCCGGCCGCAGCGATCTTGTCCAAGGTGGCCAGGCCGTCGTCCTGGATCTTGCCGAACACCGTGTACTGCGGCGGCAGCATCGAGTCCTTGTAGACCAGGAAGAACTGGCTGCCGTTGGTGCCGGGCCCGGCGTTGGCCATCGCCACCGTGCCGCGGGGGTAGGTGACCGGCTGCTGAGCGGCGCGGTCGCCCAGGGAGTACTGGTCGGTGGGATATTCGTTATCGAACTCATAGCCCGGGCCGCCGGTGCCGTCGCCGGCGGGATCCCCGCATTGCAGCACGCTCAGCATCGGCGACGTGGTGAGCCGGTGGCACTGAGTGTCGGAGAAGAAGTCCTTGGCCGCCAGGCTGATGAAGCTGTTGACGGTGCAAGGGGATTGGGCGTTGGTGAGCATCAACCCGATGGGGCCCTGGTCGGTCATCATCGAGACGCTGACCTCGGCCGGGTCGGTCGGGACTTTGCCGGACCGCGGCGGGTCGACGGGCTTGGTGGCCGGACGCGCCTTCGGGTACTGGCAGTCGGCGCCCAGCTGAGGCGATGCGGTGAACTTCGGCAGCTGCCCGGCGCTGCCGGTCGGTGCTCCGGAAGCGTCGGAGGAGTCCGCGGACTCCGAGGTGCTCGATTCTGTCGAGCCGCTCGCGTTGACGTTGCCCGGATCGTTGTCGCGCAGCACGACGAACACCACCCCGGCGATCAGCAGCACCGCCGCCACGGCGCCGACGATCATCAGCAGTCGGCGCTGCTTGCGGGCTGCCTCGGCACGTTGCTGCACCTGTTGGTCCAGATTGCGCTTGGCGGCGGCACGCCGCTCTGAATTCGTGGGCACCGGCGGGAACCTCCTGGCTCGCTGACTGAGTCGGCCCTCAAGTCTGCCAGAGCGCGCCTGTGCCGCCCGCGTCACCGCCGACCGGGCATGCAATGGGAAACTGGTCGGCGTGTTGGTCACCGGATTCCCCGCTGGGATGCTGGCGTGCAACTGCTATGTGTTGGCGCAGCGGCAGGGCTCGGACGCGATCGTCGTCGACCCCGGGCAGCGTGCGATGACCCGGCTGCGTCGTGTTCTCGACGAGAACCGGCTGACGCCGTCGGCGGTGCTGCTCACGCACGGGCACATCGACCACATCTGGTCGGCACAGAAGGTCTCCGACACCTACGGCTGTCCTACCTACATTCATCCCGAGGACCGATTCATGCTCACTGACCCGCTGCGCTCGCTTGGCACGGTGCCCGGACAGGCGCTGTTCGGTGTGCTGAGCAAGGCGATGTTCTCCGAGCCCAGGCAGCTGATCGAACTGGATCGCGACGGTGACAAAATCGGCCTGGGCGACACCACCATCACCGTCGACCACACACCCGGGCATACCCGCGGTTCGGTGGTCTTCCGGGTCGAAGGTGATGCGGCCGAGGTGGTGTTCAGCGGCGACACCCTGTTTCAGAATTCGGTCGGCCGCACCGACCTGCCTGGCGGCAGCGGCCGCGATCTGTTGACCTCGATCGTCGATAAGCTGCTGTGTCTTGACGACGGATGCGTGGTGCTGCCCGGCCACGGACCCAAGACCACCATCGGCGCGGAGCGCCGTTACAACCCGTTCCTAGAAGGGCTCAGTGCGTGAGCACGTTTGCTGCACCCAAAGGGGTGCCCGACTACATTCCGCCGGCCTCGGCGGGCTTCATCGCGGTGCGTGACGGACTGCTGGCGGTCGCTCGCCGCGCCGGTTACGGCGACATCGAGCTGCCGATCTTTGAAGACACCGCACTGTTCGCCCGTGGGGTGGGGGAGTCCACCGACGTGGTCTCCAAAGAGATGTACACGTTTGCCGATCGCGGCGACCGTTCGGTGACCCTGCGGCCCGAGGGCACCGCGGGCGTGATGCGTGCGGTGATCGAGCACGGTCTGGACCGCGGTCAGCTGCCGGCCAAGCTCTGCTATTCGGGGCCGTTCTTCCGCTATGAGCGCCCGCAGGCCGGCCGTTATCGGCAGCTGCAACAGGTCGGGGTCGAAGCGATCGGGGTGGACGATCCGGCGCTGGACGCCGAGGTGATCGCCGTCGCCGATGCGGGCTTCCGCTCCCTGGGCCTCGATGGTTTCCGGCTGGAGATCACGTCCCTGGGCGACGACACCTGCCGCCCCGCGTATCGAGAGCTGCTGCAGCAGTTCCTGTTCGGGCTCGACCTCGACGAGGACACCCGCCAGCGCGCGCAGCTCAATCCGTTGCGGGTGCTCGACGACAAGCGCCCGCAGGTGCGTGAGATGACCGCTGACGCCCCGGTCATGCTCGACCATCTCTCGGACGCCGCCCGGACGCACTTCGACACCGTGCTGGCACACCTGGATGCGCTCGGGGTGCCGTATGTGGTCAACCCGCGGATGGTGCGCGGCCTGGACTACTACACCAAGACCACTTTCGAATTCGTGCACGACGGGTTGGGCGCGCAGTCGGGGATCGGTGGTGGCGGACGCTACGACGGGCTGATGCGCCAGCTCGGTGGACAGGACCTGTCCGGGATCGGCTTCGGCCTCGGGGTGGACCGCACCCTGCTCGCGCTGGCCGCCGAGGGCAAGACCGTCGGGCAGAGAGCCCGGTGCGAGGTGTTCGGGGTGGGTCTGTCCGAGTCGGCCAAGCTGCGGCTGGCGGTGATCGGCGCGCAGTTGCGGGCCGCCGGGGTGCGAGTGGACCTGGCCTACGGGGACCGTGGCCTCAAGGGCGCGATGCGCGCCGCCGACCGCTCCGGGGCGGTCATCGCGCTGGTCGCCGGGGACCGCGACCTGGAGGCAGGCACCGTCGGCGTCAAGAACCTGGCCACCGGGGAACAGGTCGACGTGCCGATCGACGACGTTGTCGCCGACGTACTGCGCCGAATGTCGCCTTAATGCACGGTTATCCACAGAACGGGTGACAGAAGTCGACACTCGGCACTCGGATGACGGCCCGAGGCGGCACTGTGACTGCCATGCCGATCCTCATACCGGATTCCACGTGGCCCTTCCTCGGCACTGAGGCGTTGGCGGCAGGTAGCGTGACGCGGCGGACGTTACGCAGTCGGTATCGGTCGATCTACCGCAACGTCTATCTGCCGAACGGCCAAGAGCTCACGCCGGTTACGCGTGCGGTGGCAGGCTGGCTGTGGTCGGGACGGACGGCGACCGTGGCCGGCTTGTCCGCGGCGGCCCTGCACCGATCACGGTGGCTCGATGCGCGGTTGCCGGCGGAACTGAACCGGAAGGCCGCCTCTGACGCCGAGGGGATTCTCATCCATCGTGAGCGGCTGGAACCCGACGAGACATGTCTGATCCGAGGGATACCGACCACCACAGCCGCACGGACCGCTTTCGACCTGGGCCGCAACAAAGGGCTGACCGGTGCCGTCATCCGCCTCGATGCCCTGGCGAATGCGACGAGGCTGGTCGCGGACGACATTTCCGCGCTGGCGCAACGCCACAGGGGTGCTCGCGGCCTGTTGCAGTTACGGCGCGCGATCACGCTGATGGACGGCGGCGCGGAATCCCCGCAGGAAACCCGGACGCGGCTGTTGCTGATACGCGGCGGACTCCCTCGCCCGATGACCCAAATCGTCGTGCGAGACGGCTTCGGCCGTCCCTGCGCTCGCATTGATATGGGCTGGCCCGAATACCAGGTCGGTGTGGAATTTGACGGCGCCCAGCACTGGACCGACCCCCGTCAGCGGACCGCTGACATCGATCGCTACGCGGAGTTGTCCGCACGCGGCTGGGTGATCGTCCGGGTCAGCAGCGACCTCCTTCGGTATCGACCGGGTGTGGTGCTTGCGCGGGTCAGGGCTGCGCTCCGGGCTGCCGGTTATACCGGGACGGATTTGAACGTCGACTTATTGCACACTCAGCACCTCGGGGCGTGACGCAAACCGACACTCTGCAACGCAGACCAGCCACTTGTGCCCCTCCGGTAGCGTGGCGCGGTATGACGATCATGCGGAACGTGACAGTCAAGTTCGGGACGGTGCTGCTGATGGCCGCCGCCGGAGTGGCAGCCAGCCACGCGACGTCACTTGCGGACCCGGAGACCAGCCCAGCCTCGCCCACCGAGAACCCGGCGGCATCGCCCACCGAGAATGCGGCACCCTCGCCGACGCCCACCCCGACGGAGAACGCGACCGAACCGTCGGCTGACGCCCCGAAGAAGAGCGCGACCGGCGGCCACGAGGTCACCTACACCATCACCGCCACCAGCGACCTGACCGGCAACATCTCCTACATCAAGACCGACCCGCCCAGCATGGCTGCCTACAACGCCAACTCCTCGGAATACCTCGAGACGGTTCGGGTGCCGATCGGCGGGGGATCACCGGTGGTCTACACCACCACGCTGGCCGACCCGAGTCAGTGGGCGCTGGTCACCGCCAGCGGTGGCTTGCGGATCAACCCGGAGTTCCACTGCGAGATCGCCGTCGACGGCGAAGTGGTGGTGTCGCAGCAGGGCGGCAGCGGAGTGTCCTGCTCTACCCGACCCTGGTGACGGATCCGGCTCAGCCGGCGAACACGTACACCCAGGCTTGCACGCCCGAACGCAGCGGCACCGAGATCCGCCGGTAGGCGTCGACTTCGTACTCGTCGGCGGCCGCCAGGTCGGCGGCGCTGATCGCGAAGACCATGCCGGGGACCGACGCGTCATGCGCGTCTGACGGACGCAGGATCGGATGACGGTCGCTGCCACTGACGGCCACCACGTGCGGATCGGTGATCGTCACGTAGTCCAGTTCGTAGCCGACGATCGCGTCGGGCCGGCCGTCGACTTCGCGCCCGAACGTGCTGCGTTGCACCTCCGGTAGCTGCAGGGTGCCGTAGGAGAACAGCAGTTCGGTGCTCACTGCGCTTCGGTTTCGGCGATGACGAGCACCTCGGCGGGATGCGGTCCGACCGTGCGGATGCGGTGGCTGATCGCAGCGTCGAAGTAGGCGCTGTCACCGGCCGTCAAAGTCCAGGTCGCATCGCCGTATTCCAGGTGGATCGTCCCGGCATGGACGAACACGAACTCCTGACCGTCATGCAGCGCGTGCAGGGGCTGAGCGTCATGGGTGGGGCGAACCATGAACGGGGACATCGATTTTCCCAGCATGTTCACGGCCATCGCCCGGTAGCGCTGCCGATCCTCGCTGCGGTCCGCGGCCCGGTCCACGGCGATCTTGTCTTCGTCGCCGCGCTCGGAGAACAGCTGCGCCACATCGACGTCCAGGGCCTGCGCCACCTTGATGGCCACCGCGATGGACGGTGTGCTGCGACTGCGTTCGATCTTGGACAGGTAGCTCTTGGTCAGCCCGGTCCGCTCGGCGAGGCCTTCGAGGGTGAGGCCTCGCTGCTTGCGGACGGCGCGCAGCAGTTGCGTCATGCATCCATGATGACACAGGAGATGACACAAAGTGTCCTATCGGCTATGGTCGTGTCATCCACTTCCGTCACCGAGGAGCTGCCATGGGCACCACGTTCGACGATTCCAAATCCGATCTCATGCATCGCGCGGAGCAACGCTTCGCGGAGAACTTCACCGGAGGTCAGTGGTCCACGCGCCAGAAACTGGCGCTGACCTGCCGCGCGCTGTCCGACCGCGGTCATGACTCCGGCCTGGCCGGACAGATCACCGCCCGTGCCGAGGCACCCGGGACCTACTACACCCAACGGCTCGGCCTGGGATTCGACGAGATCACCGACGCCAATCTTCTGCTCGTCGACGAAGACCTCAACGTGATCGAGGGCGAGGGGATGGCCAACCCCGCCAACCGATTCCACAGCTGGATCTACCGGGCTCGTCCCGATGTCCAGTGCATCGTGCATACCCACCCGTTTCATGTCGCGGCGCTGTCCATGCTGGAAACCCCGTTGATCGTCTCGCACATGGACACCACGCCGCTCTACGACGACTGTGCCTTCCTGCCGCTGTGGCCGGGGGTCCCGGTCGGAAACGAGGAGGGCGAGATCATCTCCGAGGCCATCGGTGACAAGAAGGCGATCCTGCTGGCGCACCACGGCCAGATCGTGGCCGGCGCCAGCGTGGAGGAGGCCTGTTCGCTGGCGGTGCTGATCGAGCGGGCCGCCGCACTGCAGCTGGCGGCCATGGCCGCCGGGACCGTCAAAGAACTCCCAGAGAAGCTGGCCCGCGAAGCCCACGACTGGACGTTGCTGCCCAAGCGCAGCCAGGCCAACTTCGCCTACTACGCCCGCCGGGCTCTGGCCGGCCACCCCGACGCGATCACCGGATAGAAGGAGTCCCACGTGGCAGCACAGTTATATGGAGTCATCGGCTACCCGGTGACGCCGTTCCGCGACGGCGGAATCGATACCGCGCTCCTGACCACCGTCATCGACCGTCTCGTCAAGGCCGGGGTGCATGCCATCGCCCCGCTGGGCAGCACCGGCGAGCTCGCCTACCTCGATGAGGACGAGTTCGACACCTGCGTCGACGCGTCGATCGCCGCGGTCGCCGGGCGCCTGCCGGTGCTGGTCGGGGTGTCGGATCTGACCACCGCGCGTACCGTGCGCCGCGCCCGCTATGCCGCGCAGGCCGGCGCCGACGCGGTGATGGTCTCGCCGGTGTCGTATTGGAAACTGTCCGAGCGCGAGATCACCGCGCACTACGCGGCCGTCTCGGACGCCATCGACATCGACATCGTGGCCTACAACAATCCGGCCACCTCCGGGATCGACATGAGGCCAGAGCTGCTGGTGGCCATGTTCGAGGGCATCGAACACGTGACCATGGTCAAGGAATCCACCGGCGATCTGAGCCGGATGCTGCGGATCGCCACGCTGTCCGACGGGCGCCTGCCGTTCTTCAACGGCAGCAATCCGCTGGTGCTCGATGCGCTGCGTGCCGGGGCGGCCGGCTGGTGCACCGCGGCACCCAACCTGCGCCCGCAGCCTTGCCTGGACCTCTACACCGCGGTCACCGCCGGTGAACTGGACAAGGCCCAGGCGTGCTACGACGACCTCAAGCCGCTGCTGGAGTTCATCGTGGCCGGCGGGCTGCCCACCACGGTCAAGGCCGGTCTGGAGATGCTCGGGGTGCCGGCCGGGGACCCGCGTCGCCCGCTGCTGCCGCTCGACGAAGCGGGCCGGGCCGAGCTGCGCGGGCTGCTTTCGCTGTGACCGGGGGCTAACCCAGGTCAGCGGCGGCGAAGGTGTCGCACTGGTTGGGGTCGCCGGTCTGATAGCCGACGGTGAACCAGTGCTGGCGCTGAGCCGACGCACCGTGGGTCCAGGACTCCGGATTGACCCGGCCGGTGGCGGCCTGCTGGATGCGGTCGTCACCCACCGAAGACGCCGCGGACAGGGCATCGCGGATGTCCTGGTCGGTCAGCGGCTGCAGGAACGGAACTCCGGTGCTCTCCTGCTTGGTCACCGACGCATAGTGCGCCCATACCCCGGCATAGCAGTCGGCCTGCAATTCGGTGCGGACCCCCGCACCGGTCGCGCCCTGCGCGCCGGTCTGGGCTCGGCCGAGCACGCCGAGCAGGTTCTGCACGTGGTGGCCGAACTCGTGGGCGACCACGTACTCCTGCGCGAGTGGCCCGCTACTGGAGCCGAACCGGTCGACGAGCACCGTGAAGAAGTCGGTGTCGAAGTAGGCCGTCTTGTCCGCGGGGCAGTAAAACGGTCCGACCGCGCTGCTGGCCGCGCCGCAGGCGGTGGACGTCTGTCCGCTGAACAGTTCTACGCGCGGACGCGTATAGCCGCGCAGCAGGTCCGACCACACCGCATCCACCGAGTTGGCCGTGGCAACCACCCGGCACTGCACGTAGGTGTTGGCGTCCTTGCCGGTACGGCATTTGTCGAGGTCGAAGCCCGGTGCCGTGTACTGGCCCGCATCGACGGGCTGCTGGCTGAGCACTTCGCCGGGGTCGGCCCCCAGCAACAGCGCCACCACCAGGATCACCAGTCCGGCAACGCCGCCGCCGATCGCAATCCCACGCCCGCCACCGCCCGAGGAGGTGGTGCTGGTATCGATCTGCATACCTTCGTTGAAGGTCATTGCACACTCCGTGGGGTTGTCCGTAGTTGCTGTGGCCCGCCGACCGATGGGGCACCTTAGCTTCGCATACCGGCAGCCGCCTCGATGCCGGGTTGAGCCCGGTTGAACGCGACAAATCCCACGTCTTGGCTAAGTGAAGACAGCGTTGTCTGACCAGATCCCAAACCTTTACTGAATGTTTGTTGCGCCGCTGTACCGCGAGGTCGCGGCGGTGTTACGTTCTGCATCCGGCCGCAATGGGACGCTTCCTACGACGGCCGCCGCAGCTATCTGCCCTACATTCCAGAGAGGTCGTCTGCTCGGTGAACGTTTCAACTCGCGCCCGCAGGGCTCGCCGGTGCGCCGGCGACGAGTTGTCGTTCGCCTCGGGCGCCCCAGCTTTATCAGACCGTTATTACAACTGTCCGCTAGAGTGACGCACGTCAAATATTGACGCAGACTTCGAATGCCCAACAGTTCACCGAGACGCTTGCAGGCCCCCCAGGAGGAACAATGTCGTTCGTAACCGCTCAGCCAGAGATTCTGACGGCGGCCGCCGGAAGCCTTTCCGGAATCGGCGACTCGATGACCGCCGGGGTTACCGCCGCTGCTATTCCCACCACGGGTGTGACCGCGCCTGCCGCCGACTTGGTGTCGGCGATGACTGCTGCCCAGTTCTCGGCCCACGGATCCCTGTTCCAGGAGGTCAGCGCGCAGGCGGCGGCGGTGCACCAGCAGATCGTGGCCACCTTGGGTGGCAACGCGAACGCTTACGCCTTCACCGAGGCTGTCAACGCCACGGCTGCTGGCTGAAGCGGGGCGCATCGATGAGCTTCAGCGTCTTTCCGCCCGAGATCAACTCCGGGCTTATCTATACCGGGCCCGGCTCGGGTCCGTTACTGGAAGCCGCGGCGGCGTGGTCCCAGCTTTCCAGCGAGTTGATGACGTCGGCGACCGCGACGCACTCGGTGATCGCCAACCTGGACTCGACCTGGACGGGAGCCGGCTCGGCTGCGGCGACGGCTTCGACCGCGCCGTATGTGGCCTGGCTGGAGCAGGCCTCGGCCACCGCCGCCACCAACGCTGCGCTGGCCACTCAGGCGGCCGGCCTGTTCGAGGCGGCGCGGGCCGCGTCGGTGCCCCCCGCGGTGATCGCGGCCAACCGGGCGATGCTGCTGGCACTGATCTCGACCAATTTCTTCGGTCAGAACACGCCGCTGATCCAGGCCACCGAGCACCAGTATGAAGTGATGTGGGCGACCGACGGCGCCGCGATGGACACTTACAGCGGGTCTGCGGAGGCCAATAACAACGCGCTGCAGCAGGTATCGAACCCACCGCAGTCCGCGAAGGCTTCGGCGACGCCGGGATCTGCCGAGGGCGGTCCCAACCCTGGCACCGGTACCGGCACCCCCACCACGCCCGGCTACGACTTCGCCACCGTCGGTGGGTTGCTCGACGCGATGGGTCTCCCGACGACGCTGCTCGGCGAGAAGGCCGCGGCCACCACGATCAACTCGGTGATGTCGCCCATCAGCTCGGCGAGTATGCCGATGATGATGTTGGTGAGGTTGCTGCCGATGCTGATGCAGTTCGCCCGAATGGGTGGTGCGGCCGGAGCGACGGGCGCGCTGGCCGGACAGACGGCCGCCGGGGGCGCCGGCACCCTGATGACCCAGATCGGCGACTTCGTCAACGACAAGCTCCAGGGCGCTGTCGGCGTGCTCGCCGGCCACTTCAGCTCGGCCACCAACGCCATCTCCGCCAAGCTCGGCCAAGCCGCCTCGATGGGCGCGCTGAAGGTGCCGGGAGCCTGGGCGTCGGCCGCCGACGGTATGGTCCGCGCCGCGCCGGTACTGCCTGCCACCACGGTCAGTGCCCCGATCCAGACCATGTCGGGAGGACTGCCGGGCGGCCCGTTCGGCCACGCCATGATGGGCGCGATGGCCGGCCGTGGAATGGGCGCGATCGCCGCCAAGGCCCCCAAGGTTATGCCCCGTTCGCCGGCTGGCGGGTAGCGGAAGGGGCCTGAACACACACGTGTCCGCCGGGTCGGCGCCCGGCTACCACAACGAATTGAAGAGCAAGAGGGAGAAGACCATGGCAACACGTTTTATGACTGATCCGGACGCGATGCGTTCGATGGCGGGCCGTTTTGATGTGCACGCGCAGACGGTGGAGGACGAGGCTCGTCGGATGTGGGCGTCCTCGACGAACATCTCCGGTGCGGGCTGGGGTGGTCTGGCGGAGCGGACCTCGATGGACACCATGGGTCAGATGCAGACCGCGTTTCGCAACATTGTGACCATGCTGCACGGTGTGCGTGATGGGCTGATTCGGGACGCGAACCACTACGAGCAGCAGGAAGCTGCGTCGCAGCAGATCCTGTCGGGCAGCTAGGCAGAGGGAGATACACGAACATGTCGATCAATTACCAGTTCGGTGATGTGGATGCCCACGGTGCGTTGATTCGTGCGCAGGCTGCTTCGTTGGAGGCTGAGCATCAGGCGATCGTTCACGATGTGCTGGCTGCCGGTGATTTTTGGGGTGGTGCTGGTTCGGTGGCGTGCCAGGAGTTTGTGGCGCAGTTGGGTCGCAACTTCGCGGTGATCTACGAGCAGGCCAACAGCCACGGTCAGAAGGTGCAGTCGGCCGGCAACAACATGGCCAACACCGACGCCTCGGTGGGCTCCAGCTGGGCCTGACCCAAGCCAATCTCAGTCAAGAAACCGGCGCAGCCTGCAGGCTGCGCCGGTTTCTTGCGTTCTACCGGGAGTGCGAACGGCGCTGGCGGGTGTCGGGCCGGTGTGCAGGGCGGCCTGGGCGTAACCGGAAGCGGCCGGGGCGAGTGTCCGCCCCGGCCGTCGCCGGCTTGGCTACCGCGTTGTGGTCAGCCCGTGATCGCTGCCGACGAGCATGCGCCCAGCACCGTGGTGGACAGGAACGTCGCGGCATTGGCCAGATAGTTGTCGTTCGGGTCGTAGGTCGGCAGCGCCAACACGAACGCCCGCCGGTACTGCGCGGACAGCTCCGCGAAGTCCTGCAGGGTGGGGTTGTTGCTGCGGCGACCCAGCTGCTGCATCTTGTTGGCCAGGCTGATCATGATGGGCCCGACGGCCAGGTTGACCGCCTTCTGCTGCGGGTTCCAGTAGGTCCCCGGGATGCTGGGGTCGATCCCGTGCCATTCGGCGGCGTCGACACCGAACTTATCCAGCGTGGCCTTCCAGTCCGCGCATACCGGATTAGATCCGGTCAAATAGCGCTGCGGGTTGGCGGGGTTGCCCGGCGAGGCCGTCTTGGTGGGTGAGGTCTGCGATTCGACGAGCGGCGCGCGGGTTGCTGCCGATCCGTTGTTGGCGGCCGCGCAGATCGCGGCCAGGGCCGAAGCGGCGCTGTGCGCGGTGCCGGCCAACGCGGCGTCCCGCTCGGTGTAGGTGGGAATGTGCTCGACGAAGGTCCGGGCATAGGCGATGAACTGCTCATAGAGCTCGCGCATCACCCGGTGTGGAGTCAGCTTCACTAGGCCGACGGTCTGGGCGGCGGCGTTGCGGACCACCTGGCCGGCGGCCAGGTACTGCTTCTTCTGCTCGTCACTCCACGCCGAAGCCGGAATCGACTGATCGCGCTCATTCCACTTGCCCTGGCCCAGCATCGACAACGTGCTGGACAAGTTGCCGCTGATCGATGTCCACGCGGTGCAACTGGGGTCATCCATGATGATCGAGACCGGACCGGTGTCGTCCGCGCTGGCGATGCCCGAGGTCGCCGCGCTGCGGCTGGAGGCCGAGCCGTCCAGCGAACCCTTGCCGGGGTCGCCGCCCAGCAGCACCACCGCTACCAACACCAGAGCGACCACGGCCAGCACGACTACCGCGGCCAACCCCCATTTGAGGTTCTTGTTCTGTTTGGGGGCAGCGGCTTCGTCGTAGTCCTCGTCTTCGTCCTCGTCGTCGTAGTCAAAGTCGAGGTCATCGGTGCCGTCAGTCACAGTGAGCCAGCTTAAAGCACCGACCGGCGCGGGGCAGTGTCACGAGGGGGCTCTAGACTTGGCGACGGTCGAACCGTTACCGAACAATCCGTCACCAAGGGGGTATTCGTGCTGCGCAGCCACGACGCCGGCTCACTGCGGGCCACCGACGCCGGGCGCAGTGTCACGCTTGCCGGTTGGGTGGCGCGCCGACGTGACCATGGCGGCGTCATCTTCATTGACCTGCGCGATGCTTCCGGGGTGGCGCAGGTGGTGTTCCGCGACCCCGCCGTGCTGGAACAGGCACACCGCTTGCGGGCCGAGTTCTGCGTCGCGGTCACCGGTGTCGTCGAGGTCCGCCCCGAGGGCAATGAGAATCCCGATCTGCCCACCGGGGCCATCGAGATCAACGCGACCGGACTGACGGTTCTCAACGAGTCTGCCGCCCTGCCGTTTCAGCTCGACGAGTCCGCCGGCGAGGAAGCCCGGCTCAAGCACCGTTACCTGGATCTGCGCCGGGAAGACGGACCCGGCGCGGCGTTGCGCCTTCGTTCGGCGGCCAACGCGGCAGCCCGTTCGGTGCTGGCCGAGCAGAAGTTCGTCGAGATAGAAACGCCCACGCTGACCCGCTCGACCCCGGAGGGCGCCCGCGACTTCCTGGTTCCGGCGCGGCTGCAGCCCGGCTCGTTCTACGCGCTGCCACAGAGCCCGCAGCTGTTCAAGCAGCTGCTGATGGTGGCCGGCATGGAGCGCTACTACCAGATCGCGCGCTGCTACCGCGACGAGGACTTCCGCGCTGATCGCCAGCCGGAGTTCACTCAGCTGGACCTGGAGATGAGCTTCGTCGACTCCGAAGATGTGATGGGCATCGCCGAACAGGTACTCAAGGCGCTGTGGGCCCTGATCGGCTACGACCTGCCGCTGCCGCTGCCCCGGATGACCTACGCCGACGCGATGCGCCGGTTCGGCTCCGACAAGCCCGATCTGCGATTCGGCCTGGAACTGGTGGAGTGCACTGAGTTCTTCTCTGACACCACCTTCCGGGTCTTCCAGGCCCCCTACGTGGGCGCTGTCGTCATGCCGGGCGGGGCGTCGCAGCCGCGTCGCACGCTGGACGGCTGGCAGGAGTGGGCCAAGCAGCGCGGGGCCAAGGGCCTGGCGTACGTGCTGGTGGGCGAGGATGGCGAGCTGTCCGGTCCGGTGGCCAAGAACCTGACCGACGCTGAGCGCGCCGGGCTGGCCGGGCACGTCGGAGCCGCCCCGGGGGATTGCATCTTCTTTGCGGCCGGGCCGGCCAAGGGATCCCGGGCATTGCTGGGGGCGGCTCGTGGTGAGATCGCCCGCCGCCTGGACCTGATCGACCCGGATGCCTGGGCGTTCACCTGGGTGGTCGACCCGCCGCTGTTCGAGCCCGCCGGCGACGCCACTGCCGCCGGTGACGTAGCGGTCGGTACCGGAGCCTGGACCGCGGTGCACCACGCCTTCACCTCGCCCAAGCCGGAGTACGCCGGCAGCGTGGAGACCGACCCCGGTGCGGTGCTCGCGGACGCCTACGACGTGGTGTGCAACGGCAACGAGATCGGCGGCGGTTCGATCCGTATCCACCGCCGCGACATTCAGCAGCAGGTCTTCCAGGTGATGGGGATCGACGAGGCGGCGGCGCAGGAGAAGTTCGGCTTCCTGCTTGACGCGTTCAGCTTCGGCGCACCACCGCACGGTGGGCTGGCGTTCGGCTGGGACCGGGTGGTGGCATTGCTGGCCGGGGTGGAGTCCATCCGCGAGGTCATCGCCTTCCCGAAGTCCGGCGGCGGCATCGACCCGCTGACCGACGCGCCGGCGCCGATCACCGCGGCGCAGCGCAAGGAAGCCGGGATCGACGCAGTGCCTCAGCAGCGCTGAGGCGGGCGCCTAGACAGCGGCGCGACTGTCGGCGAGGCTGACAGGCATGGATTCGGCTGAGTTCGCCCGATTGGTCGTTGCCAACATGCCCTTCGCGGCGGCGCTGGAGATCGAGATCGCTGAACTGTCACCGCAAGAGGTGCGCGCGACCATGGCATGGGCCCCGGAGCGCTGCACCACCGGCGGGATGTTGCACGGGGGAGCGCTGATGGCGTTCGCCGACACCGCCGGAGCGGTATGCGCGGTGGTCAATCTGCCGCAGGGTGCGAGCACCTCGACCATAGAGTCGAAGACCAACTTCTTCCGCGCGGTGCGCGATGGCGCGGTGACTGCGACCAGCATTCCGCTGCATGTAGGGCGGACGACGATCGTCGTGCAGACCGACTTGAGCGACGACAACGGCAAGCTGGTCGCCCGGGTCACCCAGACCCAGGCGGTGTTGTCGCCGAAGCCGCAGTAGGGCTCACCAGAACGGTTTGAGCAGCTGGCGCATGGCCGGCGGCACCCAGCCTTTCACCGACGACGGGAATACGCGTCCCGGTCCGCATTTCGGCCAGGCATACGGGCCCTGCTCATCGAGCACCCGAGTGGCGACGGCAATCTGTTCTTCCCGCGATGCCTTCGCCGGAGATCCCACACCGCCGAATGCGCGCCACGTCGATGGCTTGAACTGCAGGCCACCGTAGAAACCGTTGCCGGTATCGGCGGCCCAGTTGCCGCCCGATTCGCATTGTGCGACCGCATCCCAGCCCATCGCCATGTTGTCCGCATGGGCCACTCCTGCCGAGGACAGCAGCGTGCCCACAATCCCCCCGGTGATCAGCCCGGACGTGGCCCAAGTCAGTTGCCGCCGTCCAAGCTGCACGACACGCCGTGCCGTGTTCCGGTACATATCACAACCTCCGTGATAGGTGTCTATCAGTGAGGTTTCCGAGCATAACGCGATAAATGATGAAATTGCACATTTTGGTCACCTAAAGATGCAAATGAGGTTGCTGTTATAAATTGAGGCAAAAGTAAACAACAGTTGTTTGAGTTAACGAAGTTGTGATTGTTACGTATGTTGCGAGAGATCTCTTAGAAATTAAGAGAATTTTGAGTTACCAATGTTTCTGAAGTGACTGTTGGGACTGCAGTGGTGGTTGGTACTCGCGGAGTGCGCGCCCTCTGCCGCGGCGCTAGCCGAGAAAAAATTGACGGAATCGCGCGCCCGGTTCCCCGGCGGCACGGCCGGACGCCCCTAGGCTGCCTCGGGTGGCCGACCGCTATGGAACCGACATCCTCGCCGAGAACCCGCACAGCGCCCGCAAAGTCCGCTCGGTCGAGGTGCCGGTGGAACGCGGCATGGTGGTCGAAGACGCCCAAACCGGCTATGTCGGTGCCGTCGTGCGGGTCGCCTACGGACGGATGGACCTTGAGGACCGGCACGGCCGCACCCGCGGATTCCCCGTCGGCCCCGGCTACCTGATCGACGGCAAACCGGTGATTCTGACCGAGCCGCGCCCGACCGCACCTACGGGCCCGGCCCGGACGGCGTCGGGTTCGGTGGCGGTGCGCGGCGCGCGCGCGAAGGTCGCGCTGGCCAGCCGGATCTACGTCGAGGGTCGCCACGACGCCGAACTCGTCGAGCAGGTCTGGGGCGAGGATCTGCGCATCGAAGGTGTGGTGGTCGAATACCTCGGCGGCATCGACGACCTGGCCGGCATCGTCGCCGAATTCCAGCCCGGGCCTGGCCGACGACTCGGGGTACTGGTCGACCACCTGGTGGACGGATCCAAGGAGACCCGCATCGCCGAGGCCGTGCGCCGCGGGCCAGGAGGTGCCCACACCCTGATCGTCGGGCATCCCTACGTCGACATCTGGCAGGCGGTGAAGCCGGGCCGGCTCGGCTTGCAGACGTGGCCGAAGATCCCGCGCAACGTGGAGTGGAAGCACGGGATCTGCGCCGCGCTGGGCTGGCCGCACGCCGGACAGGCCGACATCGCCGCCGCCTGGCAGCGCATCCGGGGCCGGGTGCGGGACTGGACCGACCTGGAACCGGAGCTGATCGGCCGGGTCGAGGAGTTGATCGACTTCGTGACGCAACCCGGCGGTTAGCGAGCGTCGACGCAGGAGAGGCGAAGCTGGACCGGCGTGGCAATTTGGCGGTTAGCAATCCGGTTGAATCGGGCCACCGTGGCCGCCTGAGCCGGTTGGATGGCAGGCATGAAAACAATTGCCGCCGTGGCGCATGCGCCCAACCAGCCCTTCGAGATCATGGAGCTGGACCTGGACGGGCCCGGTCCGGGCGAGGTGCTGATCAAGTTCACCGCGGCCGGACTGTGTCATTCGGACCTGCACCTGGCCGACGGTGACTGGCCGTCGCGGTTCCCGATCGTCGGCGGGCACGAGGGCTCCGGGATCATCGAGGACGTCGGCCCCGGGGTCACCAAGGTCAAGCCCGGGGATCACGTGGTGTGCTGCTTCATCCCCAGCTGCGGGTCCTGTCGCTACTGCTCGACCGGACGGCAGAACCTGTGCGACATGGGGGCCACCATCCTGGAGGGCTGTATGCCCGACGGCACGTTCCGATTCCACGCGGGCGGGACCGATTACGGCGGGTTCTGCATGCTGGGCACCTTCGCCGAGCGGGCGACGGTCTCGCAGCACTCGGTGGTCAAGGTCGATGATTGGCTGCCGTTGGAGACCGCGGTGCTGGCCGGCTGCGGGGTGCCCACCGGCTGGGCGACGGCCAACTATGACGGCGGGGTGCGTGCCGGGGACACCGTGGTCGTCTACGGCATCGGCGGCGTAGGCATCAATGCCGTGCAGGGCGCCGCGCATGCCGGCGCCAAGTACGTAGTGGCGGTCGATCCGGTGGAGTTCAAACGCGAGACCGCCTTGAAGCTGGGCGCCACGCACGCGTTCGCCACCGCGGATGAGGCGATGGCCAAGATCGCCGAGCTGACCTGGGGTCAGATGGCCGACCAGGCGCTGATCACCGTCGGCGACCTCGGTGAGGCCGTCACGACCGCCGCGATCAACACCGTCGGCAAGGGCGGCACCGTCGTGATCGCGGCGATGGCTCGGTTGGAGGACCTCGACGTGCAGGTGTCGGGCACCATGTTGGCGCTGTTCGGCAAGACGATCAAAGGGACGCTGTTCGGAGGGGCGAACCCGCAGTACGACATCGTGCGACTGCTGCGCCTCTACGACGCCGGCCAGCTCAAGCTCGACGAGCTGGTGACCCGGCGCTACACCCTGGAGCAGGTCAACGAGGGTTACCAGGATCTGCGTGACGGCAAGAACATCCGGGGGGTGATCGTGCACCGCTGACGTGGCGGCGCCGCCGGGGCGGGTGACAGCGGGCGGCGGGTGCGCGTGGTATGCCTGAAGTCGTGTCCGATGGACTGTTCGACCTCAGCGGTGCGCCGGCGCCCGAACCGAATGGGCCCGGCGCGGCCGCCACGCCGTTGGCGGTGCGGATGCGGCCCGCGTCCCTGGACGAGGTGGTCGGCCAGGATCACCTGCTGGGGCAGGGCTCTCCGCTGCGCCGGCTGGTCGACGGTTCCGGGGCGGCCTCGGTCATCCTCTACGGTCCGCCCGGCACCGGAAAGACCACGCTGGCCTCGCTGATCTCCGGCGCCACCGGCCGCCGGTTCGAGGCGCTCTCGGCGCTGAGTGCCGGGGTCAAAGAGGTGCGGGCCGTGATCGACACCGCGCGGCGCGCGGCCGCTTACGGCGAGCAGACCGTGTTGTTCATCGATGAGGTGCACCGGTTCTCCAAAACCCAGCAGGACGCGTTGCTGGCCGCGGTGGAAAACCGGGTGGTGCTGCTGGTGGCGGCCACCACCGAGAACCCGTCGTTCTCGGTGGTGGCGCCGCTGCTGAGCCGGTCGCTGATCCTGCAGCTGAGGCCGCTGGAGCCCGAGGACATCGCCAGAGTGGTGCGTCGCGCCATCGACGACGAACGCGGCCTGGCCGGACGTATCGAGGTGGCGCCCGACGCCGTCGACCTACTGGTCCGGCTGGCCGCCGGCGACGCCCGCCGGGCCTTGACCGCGCTGGAAGTGGCCGCTGAGGCGGGCAAGCGGGTAACCGTCGAGATCGTCGAGGGATCGCTGGATCAGGCCGCGGTGCGTTATGACCGGGACGGCGATCAGCACTACGACGTCATCAGTGCGTTCATCAAGTCGGTGCGCGGCTCCGACGTCGACGCCGCGCTGCACTACCTGGCGCGGATGCTGGTCGCGGGGGAGGACCCGCGGTTCATCGCCCGCCGGCTGATGATTCTGGCCAGCGAGGACATCGGGATGGGCGACCCGACCGCGCTGCAGACCGCGGTAGCCGCCGCGCAGACCGTCGCACTGATCGGCATGCCCGAGGCGCAACTGACCCTGGCCCACGCCACCGTGCACCTGGCGACCGCGCCGAAGTCCAACGCGGTGACCACCGCGTTGGGCGCGGCGATGGCCGACATCAGGGCAGGCAAAGCCGGGGCGGTTCCGGCGCACCTGCGCGACGGGCACTACGCCGGAGCGCAGTCACTGGGCAATGCGGTCGGCTATCGATACGCCCACGATCATCCGGACGGCGTTGTGCCGCAACAATATCCACCCGACGATCTGGTCGGGGTGGACTACTACCAGCCGACCGGCAGGGGAGCCGAACGCGAGATCGCCGGGCGGTTGGCGCGGTTGCGGGCGATCATCCGGCGCCGCTAGCTCACCAGGTGCCGGCGGCGAGGTCGGCGAACAGGTTGTTCAGCGTGTCCGGAAGTGCTTCCAGCGCCGTGGAGATGCCGGTCAGGCCGTCCTGGAATGCCGCGGTGAGCGCCGTCGAGTCACCCGAGATCAGGGCGTCGACAACGTGATCGACTGCCACCTGCGGAGGCAGCACCAGGTCGCGCCAGATCAGGAACGCATCGCCCAGCACGCCCGGATTCTCCGGGACCTCTTGCCCGGCCCAACTGAGCAGCGTCCAGCCGTCCTCGGGGTTGCCCGCGAGCTGGATCAGCCCGGCGTTCGGGACCAGCCCGGGCGATCCGCCGTTCTGTAACGACGAGATCAGCTCGTTGACCAGCGCCATCGGATCGGGGTTCTTCACGTTGAGCATGGTCCAGATCATCATCGACGCTTCGCTGGTGTAGCCCACGGCGGTGATGTTGCCGTCGTCGCCGACCACCGGATTGGCCAGCGCGCCGGCATACATCGCGTTGATGGCCTCGGTGTAGTTGTCGTTGACCACCACCCCGTTGTACTCGTCGGCGCCGGGAATCTGAAAGGCGTTGACCAGGCCCAACATCCACAGCACTACGGCCAGGTCGTAGTAGATGCCGCCGAGGCTCAGCACCGGTTGGTTGGCGAAGATCCCGCCGTCGACCTCGACCAGCCCGTTGAGGATCTGCGGGTCCATGCCCTGAAGCGTGGCGAATGGCACCGCGGTGTCCTGGGCGTCGGTGTCCGGTCCGGAGAACAGTCCGGCGACGTGGCCGGGACCGCCGACCTGGCCGAAGATCAGGTTGGCGGTGTCGATCGCCTGCTGCTTGCCCAGATCGCTGATCCCCGCCCCGGGGAACTCCGGGGAGAACGGGATCCGTGAGTTGGCGGGCGCCATGTCCTCGGCGTGCCGGACGATGTCGATGACGATGTCTTGGGCGGTCAGCGCGATGTCTGCGACGACATGCGCCGGCAGCGGCGGCGGAGCGGCTATCGGCGTGATCAGGCTGGCGCCCAGCAGCGTGATCCCGGCGGTGGTGCAGCAGTAGGACTTGTTGACCATCTCAAGCCTCCAACATCGCTGTAAGCAGTGTCACGGAGTTCGCTCATGAAAAACCCAGGCGAGGGTAGCAATCCGGGTCGGCGACGATCGAGGCTTTCAGTGGCTGCGGCGGCTATTGCCAGCAAACGCGCAGAGTCAGCCCGCCGAGCCGGCCTGGCTCAGCCAATCGGCCAGCGAGCGTCCGGCGTCGAGGACGTGTTGCTCGGCGATGGCGCGCGACGCCTCCGCGTCCCCGGCGGCCAGCGCCGCGACCAGCTTGCGATGGTCTTCCAGTGAATGGTGCTCGTGTTCGGGGAACACCGTCAGGAAGTTCGTCGGTACCACCCGCGCCGCGTGCCGGATCTGGATGAGCAGCTGCGGCGAATGCGCGGCCCGATGAATCTCCTGGTGGAACTCCCAGTTGGCGTCGCCGATGGCGTCCGAGCCACGCAGCTCCTCGACTTCGGCGACCAGCGTGCGCAGACGCTCGACGTCGGCGGGGGTGATCCGCTCGGCGGCCCAGGCCGCGGCCTGGCCGGTCAGCACGCCCAGGATGGTGAAGCTGTCCAGCACGTCCTCGGGGCGGATGCCGATCACCGTGACGCCGCTGCGCGGCGCAACCTCCACTAGGCCCTCGTAGGACAACTCCAGCAGGGCCTCGCGGACGGGCGTGCGGCTGGTGGCGAATTCCGTGGTGATGGCGTCGAGGTCGAGGCGGGTTCCGGGCGCCAGTTCACCGGTGAGGATGCGATTGCGCAGCTCGCGGGCCGCGCGCTCGCGCACGGTGCCCCCGATGTCGACATTGTTGGCCGCCACAGGCCGAAGCGTACACGTTTTGAAATCCAATAGTTGATATCTGATATATCAGATGGTAGGTATGGGGCATGATGAAACGGACCGATCGGATGGCGCTGGTCGCCTTCATGCAAGCCGGCAACGCCTCGGTGTACGCCGGCTCGTGGCGCCATCCCGCCACCGAGCACGGCTACCTCGACGCCTCGTACTACGCCAAGATCGGTCGGCAGCTCGAAGAGGGCTGCTTCGACCTGATGTTCTTCGACGACCGACTCGCCATGCCGGGCATCTACGGCGGCTCGGTCGCCGACGCGGTCCGCTACGGCGCGCGGCCGGTGAAGCTGGATCTGTCCGTCGTGCTCGGCGTCCTCGCCCAGGCGACCTCGAAGATCGGCCTGGGCGCCACGTACTCCACCACCTATTACCCGCCGTTCCACGTGGCCCGCACGTTCGCCAGCCTCGACCACCTCTCGGGCGGCCGGGCGGCGTGGAACGTGGTGACCTCGGTCAATGACAGTGAGGCCCACAACTACGGCCTGGAAAGCCATCTGAGCCACGACGAACGCTACGACCGCGCCGACGAGTTCCTCGACGTCGTCGCCGGGCTCTGGGACACCTGGGAAGACGGCGCGATCGTGGCCGATCGCGGGGCCGGCATCTTCGCCGACCCGGCCAAGGTTCACGAGCTCAACCACATCGGTGAGTACTTCTCCTCGCGTGGCCCCTTGACCGTGCCGCGCACCCCGCAGGGCCGCCCGGTGATCCTGCAGGCCGGATCGTCAGGCCGGGGCCGTGATTTCGCGTCCCGCTGGGCGGATCTGATCTTCACCGGCGACCCGGGCATCGAGGTGGCGCGCAGTCACTACGCCGATCAGAAGGAACGGATCGGTGAGTCGGGGCGTGACCCGGCCACGGTGAAGCTCTGCCCGATGGCCTACGCGGTGGTCGGCGAGACCGAGGCGCAGGCCAAAGACCGCGAGCAGATCCTGCTCAACGACCTGGTGCACCCGATGGCGTCGCTCACGCTGCTTTCCGAGCTGATGAACTACGACTTCGCGCAGCACAACCTCGACGATCCGATCACCGACGAGTTGATCGCCTCGGTCTCGGGAATCCGCGGCCTGGTGCAGAATCTGCGCACCCACATCGGCGGTGACATCACACTGCGCGACCTGGCCGGGCATCGGGCCACGCTGCTGCAGGGACCGCGTTTCGTCGGTACCGGAGTCCAGGTCGCCGATCAGATGGAGGAGTGGTTCCACGGCGGAGCCTGTGACGGATTCGTCTTGGCCGCAACGCATTCGCCGGGATCCTACGAGGACGTGGTCCGGATGGTGGTTCCTGAGCTGCAGCGTCGTGGACTGTTCCGCACCCGCTATGAAGGCAATACCCTGCGCGAGCATTTGGGCCTGCCCCGGCCCGCAGCGGCCGCCGTACCGGCATGACGGGGGCGATGCTGCACGGCATCCGGGTGCTCGACCTGGCCAGCTTGGCGGCGGCGCCGCTGGTGGCCACCTACCTCGGTGAGTTCGGTGCCGATGTCATCAAGGTCGAGCAACCCGGCTCCGGGGACCCCATTCGCAGCTGGGGCAACCAGCGTGACGGGGTCGGGCTGATGTGGAAGTCGGTGTCGCGCAACAAGCGCTCGATCACCTGCAACCTGCGGGTGCCCGAAGGCCAGGAGTTGGTGCGCAAACTGGTGGCCGGCGCCGACGTGGTGATCGCGAACACCCGGCCACAGACCCTGCGCGGTTGGAGGTTGGACTACGAGGCGTTGCGGGCGGTCAACGACCGCATCGTGATGCTGCACATCACCGGGTTCGGGCTTTCGGGTCCGAAGAGTGAACGGCCTGGCTTCGGGACCCTCGGTGAGGCGATGAGTGGATTCGCCAACATCACCGGTGAAGCTGACGGGCCGCCCACTCTGCCGCCGTTCATGCTGGCCGACGGTGTCGCGTCGCTCAACGCCGCCTACGCGGTGATGATGGCGCTGTATCACCGTGACGTGCACGGCGGACCGGGGCAGCTGATCGACGTCAACCTCGTCGACCCGCTGGCCCGCCTGCTGGAGCAGACACTGCTCGGCTACGACCAACTCGGGCTGGTGCCGACCCGGGCCGGCAACCGTTGGGACATCTCGGCGCCGCGCAACACCTACCGCACGGCCGACGGCCGCTGGCTGGCCATGTCGGGCAGTTCACCGGCGTTGGCGCTGCGGGTGTTTCGGGCGATCGGGCGCACCGACCTGGTCGACGACACGGACTTCAGCGACCCGCAGCGCCGGCTGGCCCGTGCCCGAGAAGTCGACCAGGTGGTCGCCGATTGGGTGGCGACCAGGACCCTGGATGAGGCCATGGCGGTGTTCGACGCCGAACAGGTCGCGGCCGCCGCGGTGTACGACATCACCGACCTGGTCGCCGACGAGCAGCTGACGCACCGCGGGGTCTTCGTCCAGATCGATGACGACGAACTGGGCGCCATGACCGTCCAGGCTCCGGTGCCGCGCTTCTCCGACGCGACCGGACGCGTTGAACACCTGGGCCCGCGCCTGGGAGAGCACAACGCCGAGGTTTATCGCGAACTGCTCGACCTGACCTCATCCGACATCGACGACCTGCACGCCCGCGGCGTGTTGTGACCCCGAACCTCAAGGAGATCGCCCCATGCTTTTGCGCCGTTCCGAGTTGGCCGTACCTGCCGCCAACGACAACATGTTCGCCAAGGCGGCTGCCTCACAGGCCGACCTTGTCTTCCTCGACCTGGAGGATGCGACCGCGCCCGCCGAGAAAGTCGGCGCCCGCGCCAAGGTCATCACCGCGCTGAACGAACTGGACTGGGGGCGCACCGCGCGGGCCATCCGGATCAACGGACTGGACACCCAGTGGTGCCACGACGACATCATCGAGGTAGTCACCGCCGCGGGCCGCAACCTGGACACCATCGTGGTCCCCAAGGCCTGCACCGCCCGCGACGTCTGGTGGGTGGACCTGCTGCTCACCCAGCTGGAGGCCAAACTCGGTCTGAATCGCCAGATCCGCCTCGAGGTGCTCATCGAGGAGGTCGAGGGGTTGGCCAATGCCGAGGAGATCGCCAAGGCCAGCCCGCGGATCGACGCGCTGATCTTCGGGGTCGGCGACTTCTCGCTGTCGCAGGGGGCGCGGGTGGACACCAACTTCGTCCCGATCTGGGACTACCCGGGCGACTTCTGGCACTACGCCCGCAACAAGGTGATGGTCGCGGCTCGCATCGCCGGTATCGACGCCATCGACTCGCCCTACCCCGACTACGGCGACCTGGGCGGCTACGAGTCCGAGGCCCGCAGGTCTTCGCTGTACGGCTTCACCGGCAAGTGGGCGATCCATCCCACCCAGATACCGGTCGCCAACAGGGTGTTCTCGCCGACCGCCCAGGAGGTCGCACTTGCCGAACGCAACATGGCCGCCTACCGCGACGGGGAGGCGAAGGGGCTAGGGGCAGTCGGGGTCGACGGCGTGCTGGTCGACGCCGCGCACGTGAAGATGGCGCAGCGCACCCTGGCGCGGGTGGCGATGATCAACGGGAAGTGCTGATCGGGTAGCTCCTACCCTGGAACTCGTGAACACCCAAGTGCTCGACATCGACACCGCCCGGCGTCGCACCGTCGACCTCACCGATCAGGTGCGGTCGTTCTGCGCCGGCCACGGTGACGGGCTGTGCAACGTCTTCGTACCGCATGCGACAGCTGGGGTCGCGATCATCGAGACCGGCGCCGGATCCGACTCCGACCTGGTCGACACGCTGGAGCGGCTGCTGCCGCGCGATGACCGATACCGGCACGCGCACGGATCGCCGGGACACGGCGCCGATCACGTGCTGCCGGCGATCGTCGCACCGTCGATCACGGTTCCGGTGGCCGACGGTGAACCGCTACTGGGCATCTGGCAGTCGGTGGTCCTGGTCGACCTGAACCGCGACAACCCTCGCCGAAGTGTGCGATTGAGCTTTGTCGGCGGCGGCGCCACCTGAGGATCCTTGCCTGCTGAGAACACGATCGGCAGCCCGGTACTGTAGTGCCGTCTAAATGGGCGAGACGGCGGGAAGCGATAGATAGTGCAGACACACGAGATCAGGAAACGCTTCCTCGATCACTTCGTGAAAGCGGGCCACACCGAGGTGCCGAGCGCTTCGGTGATCCTGGATGACCCCAACTTGTTGTTCATCAACGCCGGCATGGTGCAGTTCGTGCCGTTCTTCCTGGGCCAGCGCACCCCGCCGTATGCCACCGCCACCAGCATCCAGAAGTGCATCCGGACCCCGGATATCGACGAGGTGGGCATCACCACCCGGCACAACACCTTCTTCCAGATGGCCGGCAACTTCTCGTTCGGCGACTACTTCAAGCGCGGGGCGATCGAGCTGGCCTGGACGTTGCTGACGGGCAGCGTCTCCGACGGCGGTTACGGACTGGACCCCGAACGGATATGGGCCACGGTCTATCTCGACGACGACGAGGCCATCGCGCTGTGGCAGGAGATCGCCGGAATGCCGCTCGAGCGGATTCAGCGCCGCGGTATGGCCGACAACTACTGGTCGATGGGCATCCCCGGGCCGTGTGGTCCGTCATCGGAGATCTACTACGACCGCGGCCCGGAGTTCGGTGTCGACGGCGGCCCGGTCGCCAACGAGGATCGCTACATCGAGATCTGGAACCTCGTGTTCATGCAGAACGAGCGCGGCGAGGGCACCTCCAAGGAGGACTTCGAGATCCTCGGGCCGCTGCCGCGGCAGAACATCGACACCGGGATGGGCATCGAGCGGGTCGCGTTCCTGCTCCAGGGCGTGCACAACGTCTACGAGACCGACCTGGTTCGCCCGGTCATCGATCTGGTAGCCACCCGCGCGCCGCGTGGCTATAACACCGGCAACGACGCCGACGACGTGCGTTACCGGATCATCGCCGACCACTCCCGCACCGCGGCCATCCTGATCGGCGACGGGGTGAGCCCCGGCAACGACGGCCGCGGCTACGTGCTGCGCCGGCTGCTGCGCCGGGTGATCCGCTCGGCCAAGCTGTTGGGCATCGACGACGCAATCGTCGGTGATCTGATGGCGACGGTGCGCGACGCGATGGGCCCGTCGTATCCGGAACTGGTCACCGACTTCGACCGGATCAACCGGATCGCGGTCGCCGAGGAGACCGCGTTCAACCGCACCCTGGCCTCAGGCTCGAAGCTGTTCGAGGACGCCGCGGCGGCCACTCGGTCCGCCGGGGTCACGGTGCTGTCGGGCAGCGACGCCTTCGCCTTGCACGACACCTACGGTTTCCCGATCGAACTCACCCTGGAAATGGCCTCTGAGGCCGGCCTGCAGGTCGACGAGGCCGGGTTCCGCAGCTTGATGGCCGAGCAGCGCCAGCGCGCCAAAGCCGACGCCGCCGCGCGCAAGCACGCCCACGCCGACCTGAGCGCCTACCGGGAACTGATCGACGCCGGCCCCACCGAGTTCACCGGCTTCAACGAGCTCACCACCGAAGCGCGCATCCTGGGCATCTTCGTCGACGGCAAGCGTGTACCGGTGGTGTCGCACGAGGACCAGAAGGGCATGGCCGCGGACAACGTCGAGCTGGTGCTGGACCGCACGCCGCTCTACGCCGAGGCCGGCGGGCAGATCGCCGACGCCGGCACCATCAGCGCCGGAACGGCCCGAGCGGCCGTCACCGACGTGCAGAAGATCGCCCAGACGCTGTTCGTGCACCGGGTCAACGTCACCTCCGGTGAATTCGTAGAAGGTGACACCGTCACCGCGGCGGTGGACCAGGCCTGGCGAAAGGGCGCCACGCAGGGCCACTCGGGTACACATATGGTGCACGCCGCGCTGCGACAAGTATTGGGCCCCAACGCCGTTCAGGCAGGATCGCTGAACCGGCCGGGCTATCTGCGATTCGACTTCAACTGGCAGGGCGCGCTCACCGACGACCAGCGTCAGCAAGTCGAGGAAGTCACCAACGAGGCGGTCCAGGCCGACTTCGAGGTGCACACCTTCACCGAAGACCTGGAGAAGGCCAAGAGTATGGGCGCCATGGCGATGTTCGGTGAGAAGTATCCCGAGAAGGTGCGAGTCGTCGAGATCGGCGGGCCGTTCTCACTGGAACTGTGTGGCGGCACCCATGTGCACAATTCGGCGCAGATCGGTCCGGTCACCATCCTGGGTGAATCGTCGGTGGGCTCCGGGGTGCGCCGCGTCGAGGCCTACGTCGGGCTGGAGTCGTTCCGGCATCTGGCCAAGGAGCGGGCGCTGATGGCCGGGCTGGCCTCCTCGCTCAAGGTGCCGTCGGAGGAGGTGCCGGCCCGGGTGGCAAACCTGGTCGAGCGTCTCAAGGCCGCCGAGAAGGAACTTGACCGCGCCCGGCTGGCAAATGCCCGCGCCGCTGCGTCGAATGCCGCCGCCAGCGCCGAACAAATCGGTAACGTGCGCCTGGTGGCGCAGCGGATGACGGGTGGGATCGGCGGTGGCGACCTGCGTTCGCTGGTCGGCGACATCCGCGGCAAGCTGGGCGAGGAGCCCGCAGTGGTGGCGTTGATCGCCGACGGTTCGGATTCGCAAGGCAGCGTTCCGTATGTCGTCGCCGCCAACGCTGCCGCACAAGAGCTCGGGTTGCGCGCTGACGACCTGGTCAAAGACCTGGCGGCGGCGGTATCAGGCCGCGGCGGCGGCAAAGCCGACCTGGCACAGGGCTCCGGAAAGGACTCCACCGGGATCGATGCCGCGCTGGCGGCGGTCCGCGCGGCGGTCGCCCGGAGCACGCCGGCGTGACCTCACCCCACCATCGCACCCCGGACCGGCCCGGCGGGCCGGACGATCCCGGCCGCGGACGACGGCTCGGGGTGGATGTGGGCAGTGTGCGTATCGGGGTGTCGTGCAGCGACCCCGACGGACTGTTGGCGACGCCGGTGGAAACCGTGCGCCGACACGCATCCGGTTCGCACCTGCGTCGGCTGGCCGACCTGGCCGACGAATACGACGTCGTCGAAGTGGTGGTGGGGTTGCCCCGCACCCTGGCCGACCGAGCTGGCTCGGCCGCCGAGGACGCCATCGCGGTGGCAGACGACCTGGTCCGGGTCCTGGCCGGGCGCCGTCGGCTCGCCCCGGTGCGGCTGGCCGACGAACGCCTGAGCACCGTCAGCGCGGCCCGGTCACTGCATGAGGCCGGGGTGCGCTCCAAACATCAGCGTTCGGTGATCGACCAGGCCGCCGCGGTGACGATCCTGCAGAGCTGGCTCGACCAGCGCCGGGCCCTGTGCTCACCGGCCCCGGCTGCGCCGACGGAGGACAACGGTGTCTGATCAACGACCCGGGACGGCTCACGACAAGCCCGGGAACAAGGCCCAACCGGTAGCGGTCGGACCCCCGAGGCGCCGGATGAGCCGCACCGAGCGGGCCCGTGAGAACCGCCGGCGGCGCCAGCACAACCGGCACCGCCGGCTGGCCCGCGGACTTGGTGTCGCCCTGGTCGTCCTGGTCGGAATCGCCGGCGTTTTCCTGGCCTCCAAGCTCTGGCACTCCAGCGGTCCCGTCGTCGACTTCACCGGCGAGGGCGGCCAGCAGGTACTGATCGAGGTGCACGAGGGCGACTTCACCACCGCGATCGCGGAAACGATGCTCGATGCCGGGGTGATCGCCAACGTCGGAACGTTCCTCACTGCCGCGCAGGGCAACGCCGCCATCGCGGCGATCCAGCCTGGCTTCTACCGGCTGCGGGCGGAGATCCCGGCCGCCACAGCGGTACAGCAGCTCACCGACCCGAAGAATCGGGTGGGCAAGCTGGTGATTCCGGAGGGTCGTCAGCTCGACGACACCACCGACATGAAGACCGACCGGGTGACCCCGGGGGTGTTCACCCTGATCGCCGAGGCCAGCTGCCTGGACCTCAACGACGATCATCACTGTCTCAAGGCCCAGGACCTGCGTCGCGCTGCGGAGACCGAGACACCGCAGTCGCTGTCCGTGCCGGAGTGGGCGCTCGGTCCGGTCAGCAAGATGGGCCGCGATCACCGCCGCATCGAGGGCCTGATCACGGCGGGCACCTGGAACGTCGACCCGACCGCGCCGGCACCGACCGTGCTGGCGAAACTGATCAGCCAGAGCAGTGCGGAGCTGGATAGGTCCGGCCTTTCCGGCACCGCCGAGCAGTTGGGCATGACTCCCTACGAGATGCTGGTGGTGGCATCGCTGGTGCAACGCGAAGCCCTGCCGCACGACTTCGCCAAAGTCGCCAGGGTGATCGACAACCGGCTGGGGGAGCCGCAGCGGCTGGAGTTCGACTCGACGGTCAACTATCCGCTGGACCGCCAGGAGGTGGCTACCACCGACGCCGATCGGGCCAAGGTGACGCCGTGGAACACCTACGCCTCCGATGGTCTGCCCGCCACCCCGATCTGCTCACCGGGAGTGGACGCGCTGCATGCCGCCGAGCATCCCGAGCCCGGCGACTGGCTGTACTTCGTGACGATCGACAAGGACGGCACCACTCTGTTCACCCACAACTATCAGCAGCATCTGAACAACATCGAGATGGCGCTGGACAACGGTGTCCTCGACAGCTCCCGCTGACCTCGGGCCACGCCGGGCCGCGGTGCTGGGTTCGCCGATCGCCCACTCGCGGTCACCTCAGCTGCATCTGGCGGCCTACCGGGCGCTCGGCCTGCAGGGCTGGACCTATGAGCGCATTGAGTGCGGGGCCGAGGAGTTGCCGGCGCTGGTTGCCGGCTTCGGACCGGAATGGGTCGGCGTCTCGGTCACCATGCCGGGCAAATTCGCGGCCCTGGCGTTTGCCGACGAACGCACCCGGCGCGCCGAGCGCATCGGCTCGGCGAACACGCTGGTTCGCACGGCAACCGGATGGTTGGCCGACAACACCGACGCCGACGGGGTGAGTGGGGCGCTCGCTTCGGCCGGTCCGGTGTCGGGCGCAGCGATCGTGCTGGGCTCTGGCGGCACCGCCCCGGCCGCGGTGGTGGCACTGGCCGAACTGGGTGCCGACCACATCACGGTGGCCGCCCGCAACGCCGACAACGCCGCCAGGGTGGTGGCCTTGGCCACCGAAGCCGGTGTGTCGGCTCGCGTCTGCGCACTCGATGGCCCCGACCTGGCCGCGGCGGCCACCGATGCCTCGGTGCTGGTCAGCACACTTCCGGCCGACGTCGCCGCCCGGTGTGCGCCGGTCCTGGCCGGGGTGCCGGTGCTGCTGGACGCCATCTACGACCCGTGGCCGACGCCGCTGGCAGCGGCGGTGGCGACCGCCGGCGGCACCGTGATCAGCGGCCTGCAGATGCTGTTGCACCAGGCGTTCACTCAGGTCGAGCTGTTCACCGGTCGGCCCGCGCCCCGCGCGGAGATGACTTGCGCGGTGGCCGACCTCGCCTGAGCATGGCGCCATGGACGGGATGGAGGCGGTGGGGGCGGCTTCAGTGCTGGTGTGGCTGACCCTGCTGAGTGGCTACGACATCCGGCAGCGGCGGCTGCCGAATTGGTTGACGCTGCCCGCGGCGGTGCTGGTGCCGGCGGTGGCGGCCGCGGTCGGCAGAGGGCCCGCGGCGCTGGTCGGCGCGGCGGCTCTGACCGGGGTCTACCTGGTCGTCCACCTGATCGCCCCGGCAGGATTGGGTGCCGGCGACGTCAAGCTGGCCGTCGCGCTCGGCGCGCTGACCGGCTCCTTCGGTGCCGACGTGTGGCTGCTGGCCGCGGTGTCCGCGCCCCTGCTGACCGCGCTGTGCGGGCTGGGCGTGGCCATGGCGGGCCGCGGGCGGACGGTGCCGCACGGACCGTCGATGTGCCTGGCCAGCGCGGCGGCAGCGGCACTGGGGATGGCCTGAACCGGGTGTGTGCCGACGGCCATTCGCGGGATAAAGCTCAGGGAACGCAAATTAACGTCGACTGTGACCTTGCCAGGAAACGTTTGCCGCTCAGCCCATTATTAGGTAGCATCGACCGTATTGAACTGCTGCTGACCGGTGCGTAGCCAGAGGGGGTGACCGTGAAGCGAGCTGTAGTTGGGGGCGTGGCAGCTGCTGTGGTTGCCGTCGGTGGGGGCATCGTTCTTGCCAGCAACATGGCATCACCGTCGCTGCCTGACGTGCAGGTTCCGGCGATTCAGCTGTCCAGCGCCGAAGGAAACGACGCCACCGTGCAGTGGCTGGACCTGTTTGCGCAGACCTCAGCCGCTAACGCGGACTCCTTCGGCGGCTACCTGCTGGACCCGAGTTCCGCTGTCCCGCCGGGTGAATCGCCGTTAGTGCTGATCGACCCGGAGACCTCCGCGGAGGACTTCGACCAGATCCTCGACGGGGTGGTCGGCAATGCGGGTAGTCAGCTCAACGCGGTGACCTCACCCAGCAACGGCCCCGACGCCGTCACCTACCTGATCCTCAAAAACGGTTCCTGAACCCGGCTAACGGGTCGCGAACCGGATCGAATCCCGGTTGTCGCTGCGCTGAGCAGCGTGTGTGGGCAACCGTAAACTCCTCCAAGCCCGGGCGGGCCTGACCGGCATGGGAAGATGGGACACGTGTTGCGTTGGATAACCGCCGGGGAATCGCACGGTCGCGCGTTGGTGGCCATGGTCGAGGGCATGGTCGCCGGAGTGGCCGTCACCTCGGCTGACATCGCCGATCAGCTGGCTCGCCGCCGGCTGGGGTACGGCCGCGGGGCCCGGATGAAGTTCGAGGCCGACGCGGTCACCGTGCTGTCCGGGGTGCGCCACGGCATCACCCTGGGCGGTCCGATCGCCGTCGAGATCGGCAACACCGAGTGGCCCAAGTGGGAAACGGTGATGGCGACCGATCCGGTCGACCCGGCAGTGCTGGACAGCGAGGGTGGCGCCCGCAACGCGCCGCTGACCCGGCCACGGCCCGGCCACGCCGACTTCGCCGGCATGCTCAAGTACGGCTTCGACGACGCTCGCCCGGTACTCGAACGTGCCAGCGCACGCGAGACGGCCGCCCGCGTCACCGCGGGCACCATTGCGCGGGCATTCCTGGACCAGGCCCTGGGCGTCCAGGTGATCTCCCACGTGATCTCGATCGGCGCCTCCGATCCCTACGACGGTCCGGTGCCGCAACCGGCCGACCTGGCCGCTATCGATGCCAGCCCGGTGCGGGCCTTCGGCGCGGGCGCTCAGGAATCCATGATCGCCGAGATCGAGGCGGCCAAGGCCGACGGCGACACCCTGGGCGGTGTCGTCGAGGTGGTCGTGTCGGGCCTGCCGATCGGCCTGGGCTCATTCATCAGCGGTGATGACCGCCTCGACAGTCAACTGGCTGCGGCGATCATGGGCATCCAGGCCATCAAGGGTGTCGAGATCGGTGACGGTTTCACCACCGCCCGCCGGCGCGGCAGTGCGGCCCATGACGAGATGTACCCCGGCCCCGATGGAGTGGTGCGCTCCACCAACCGGGCCGGCGGGCTGGAGGGCGGTATGACCAACGGGCTGCCGCTGCGGGTGCGTGCGGCGATGAAGCCGATCTCCACGGTGCCGCGGGCACTGGCCACCGTCGACATGGCCACCGGCGAGGAAGCGGTCGCGATTCATCAGCGCTCCGACGTGTGCGCGGTGCCGGCCGCCGGTGTGGTGGCTGAAGCCATGGTGGCATTGGTGCTGGCCCGCGCCGCGCTGGACAAGTTCGGTGGCGACTCGCTGACCGAAACCCGGCGCAACATCGAGGCCTACCGACGTTCGGTCGCCGACCGCGTGCCCGCGGGCGACCAGGAACGGGCCTCGGGGTAGCCCATGGCGCCCAGAGCGGTTCTGGTGGGGTTGCCCGGGGCGGGCAAGTCCACGATAGGACGGCGCCTGGCCAAGGCCCTCGACGTTGAGATGCTCGACACCGATGCCGCCATCGAGGCTCGCACCGGCCGCACCATCGCCGACATCTTCGCCACCGACGGCGAACCCGAATTCCGCCGCATCGAGGAAGACGTGATTCGGGAGGCGCTGGACGAGCATGCCGGTGTGCTGTCGCTTGGCGGGGGAGCCGTCACCACCCCCGGGGTGCGCGATGCGCTGGCCGGACACACGGTGGTGTTCCTGGAGATCAGCGCCGCCGAAGGCGTGCGGCGCACCAGCGGCAGCACGGTCCGGCCCCTGCTCGCCGGTCCCGGCCGGGCCGAGAAGTTTCGCGAGCTGATGTCGCAGCGGGTGCCGCTGTACCGCAGGCTAGCGACGATCCGCGTCAACACCAACCGGCGTAACCCGGGTGCGGTGGTGCGCTATATCGTGTCTCGGCTGGAGGCCGGAGCACCCGCCGGCCGGACACAACCACAACCGGCGGCACCAGGCCCTGCCGCCCCGCCGGTTACCCCGCCCACACCCGCCACCCTGGCCGCCCGACAGACCGGAGGACGCAAGTGACCGACATTCCCGAGCCGATCACCGTGACGGTGGCCACCGACCCGCCGTACCCGGTGGTGATCGGTAAAGGCCTACTCGGTGATCTCGCCGGGTTGCTTGCCGGGCGCAACAAGGTCGCGATCCTGCACCAGCCGACCATGGAAGCGACCGCGGAGGGTATCCGAACGTACTTGGCCGACAAGGGGATCGAGGCGCACCGCATCGAGATCCCGGACGCCGAGGACGGAAAATCGCTGCAGGTGCTGGGCTTCATCTGGGACGTGCTGGGCCGCATCGGCCTGGACCGACGCGACGCCCTGGTCAGCCTCGGCGGCGGCGCCGCGACCGACGTCGCGGGATTCGCGGCGGCGACCTGGCTGCGCGGTATTTCGATCGTGCATGTGCCCACCACATTGCTGGCCATGGTGGACGCCGCGGTCGGCGGCAAGACAGGAATCAACACCGAAGCCGGCAAGAACCTGGTCGGTGCGTTCCATCAGCCCGCCGCCGTCGTCGTCGACCTGGCCACCCTGGAGACGTTGCCGCAGCGCGAGATCGTCGCGGGCATGCCGGAGATCGTCAAAGCCGGCTTCATCGCCGATCCGGTGATCCTGGACCTGATCGAGGCCGATCCGGTGGCGGCGATGGATCCGGCGGGAGAGGTGCTGGGCGAGCTGATCAGGCGTGCCATCACCGTCAAGGCCGAGGTGGTCGCCGCCGACGAGAAAGAGTCGGACCTTCGCGAGATCCTCAACTACGGCCACACTCTGGCGCACGCGATCGAAGCGCTGGAGCACTACCAATGGCGCCACGGCGACGCGGTGTCCGTGGGATTGGTGTTCGCCGCCGAGCTGGCCCGCATCACCGGACGCCTCGACGACGCGACCGCGGACCGGCATCGCTCGATCCTGCTGTCGCTCGGGCTGCCGGTCAGCTACTACGAGGACGCGCTGCCCGCGCTGCTGGAATACATGATGGGGGACAAGAAGACTCGGGCCGGGGTACTGCGGTTCGTGGTGCTCGACGGTCTGGCGAAGCCGGGCCGGCTGGAAGGACCCGACCCGATGCTGCTGGCGGCCGCCTACGACGAGGTGGGACGGCGATTCCGATTGGAGCGGCGATGAACCGGATCAACGTCATCAACGGCCCTAACCTGCAGCGGTTGGGCCGGCGTGAGCCGGATGTCTACGGCAGCACCAGCTATGCGGACCTAGAGGCGTTGATCGAGCGTGAAGCGGCCGAACTCGGGGTCGACGTCGTGGTGCGCCAAAGCGACAGCGAAGCCGAGCTGCTGGAGTGGATTCATTCCGCGGCCGACGCCGCCGAACCGGTGATCCTCAACGCCGGCGGCCTGACCCACACCTCGGTGGCGCTGCGTGACGCCTGCGCTGAACTGCCCGCCCCGCTCATCGAGCTGCACATCTCCAATGTGCATGCCCGCGAAGACTTTCGGCGGCACTCCTACCTGAGCCCGATTGCCAACGGGGTGATCGTCGGCTTCGGGGTGCGCGGTTACCTGCTGGCGCTGCGCTACTTGGTCGAGTCGTCGGAGGGCGAGTCGTCCGACTGAGCTTCGGTGACGCCAGTGTCCTCGATCACCGGGATCTCGGTGGTGGCGTCGGCGTCGGCCGGGATCTCCTCGGTGGTGAAGCCCCCAGATAGACCGGCGGGGCTGCCCAGCGTCGCGTCGACGGCAGGCGCGGCGGCCTCGGTCTGCGCGGCGCCGGCCTCTTCGGCGGCCAGCGCGGGAGCGCCGACGGTGGCGAACACGTCGGTCGCCGGCTGGCTCTCGGCCTCGGCGGCCGGGACCGGGCGGCGCTCGGGATGCTTCTCGTACTCCTTGTCGATGGCGCGGCGACCCAGCGCCACGGCGGCCACTGCCACCACGAAGACCAGTAGCGCGGTGAAGGCCGCGAAGCTGGTCAGCTCGTTGAAGAACGTGCTGATGTAGAGCGCCTTGTCGACCTGGCCGATGAGCCATGAGACGAACCCGCTGAGCAGCCCGGCGACCAGGCCGGCACCCAGCCAGGTCATGGCGAGGTCAGCGCGTCGGTCCGGATCGGCGGTGGCCTTGGCGTCCGCGCGGCCGTCGGAACGGCCCCAGACGAATACCGCGATCGCGAACAAGATCATCAACGCCAGGCTGATCAGACCGGCCTGCGCCTCGAAGGCGTTGATCAGCACCCCCTGGATGAGGCGGACCACGACCATCAGTGCAGCGAACACCAGCCCGCGCAGAAACCACTTGCTCATGGGGCCACAGCGTAGCGAGTACCGTCACACCGCGTGACACATTCCTCCCGTCGGGCGCGTCTGAGTGCCGAGATCTGCGCCGCAGACCTGGACGCGATGCTGGTCACCGACCTGATCAACGTGCGCTATCTGTCCGGATTCACCGGGTCGGCCGGGGCCCTGCTGGTCTATGCCGACGATCGGCCGCCGGTGCTGGCGACCGACGGCCGCTATCGCACTCAGGCTGCCCGGCAGGCCCCCGACCTGCAGGTCGCGATCGAACGGGCCGGAGCCCGGTACCTGGTCACGCAGGCTGCGGCGGCTGGCGCGCGCCGGGTGGGATTTGAGGGTCACGTGGTCACCGTGGACGGATACGAGGCGTTGTCGGCGGCCCTGTGCGGGATCGAGGACGCCGTCGAGCTGGTGCGGGCCTCGAACACCGTGGAGGCGCTGCGCGAGGTCAAAGACGCCGGCGAGGTGGCCCTGTTGCGGCTGGCCTGCGAGGCTGCCGACGCGGCCCTGGGTGAACTGGTGGAGCGCGGCGGCCTGCGGCCGGGGCGCACCGAACGTGAGGTCCGACGGGAACTGGAGGCCCTGATGCTCGACCACGGCGCGGACGCCGCGTCGTTCGAGACCATCGTGGCCACCGGCCCCAACTCGGCGATTCCGCATCACCGGCCCACCGACGCGGTGCTGGCCGCCGGCGACTTCGTCAAGATCGACTTCGGCGCGCTGGTGGCCGGTTATCACTCCGACATGACCCGCACCTTCGTGCTGGGGCCGCCCGCCGACTGGCAACGCGAGATCTACCAGGTGGTCGAAGCGGCGCAGCGGGCCGGTCGCGAGGCGTTGCAACCGGGTGCGGAACTGCGCGACGTCGACGCGGCCGCGCGCACGGTGATCGCCGAGGCCGGCTACGCCGAGACCTTCGGCCACGGCCTCGGTCACGGGGTCGGGCTGCGGATTCACGAAGCGCCGGGAATCAATGCGGCGGCCGACGGTACACTGCTTGCCGGTGCTGTGGTGACCGTAGAGCCCGGCGTCTATCTGGCTGATCGTGGCGGGGTCCGTATCGAGGACACGCTCGTGGTCGCTGATACTGCCGGGCAGGCCCCGGACCTGCTGACTCGGTTCCCCAAGGAACTGACCATTCTCTAGGAGACGTGAACGACCGTGGCTTCAACTGCTGACTTCAAGAACGGGCTGGTGCTGGTGATCGACGGCCAGCTGTGGCAGATCACCGAGTTTCAGCACGTCAAGCCGGGCAAGGGTCCGGCCTTCGTGCGCACCAAGCTCAAGAATGTGGTGTCGGGCAAGGTCGTGGACAAGACCTACAACGCCGGTGTGAAGGTGGAGACCGCCACCGTCGACCGCCGCGACGCCACCTACCTGTACCGCGACGGCAACGACTTCGTGTTTATGGACAGCGAGGACTACGAGCAGCACCCGCTGCCCGAATCGCTGGTCGGCGACTCGGCGAACTACCTGCTGGAGAGCATGCTGGTGCAGATCGCCTTCCACAACGGGGTCCCGCTGTACCTGGAGCTGCCGGTCAGCGTCGAGCTGGAGGTCACCCACACCGAGCCCGGCCTGCAGGGCGACCGGTCCAGCGCGGGCACCAAGCCGGCCACCATGGAGACCGGCGCCCAGATCAACGTGCCGCTGTTCATCAACACCGGAGACAAGCTGAAGGTCGACACCCGCGACGGCAGCTACCTGGGACGGGTTAACTCCTGACCATGCCTGCTGGCAAGCCGGTTAAAGGCCGGCACCAAGCCCGTAAGCGTGCCGTTGACGTGCTCTTCGAGTCCGAAGCCCGGGGCCTGACCCCGGCGCAGGGCGCGGAGCTGCGAACGGCACTGGCCAGTGAGCAGCCCGACGTGTCACCGCTGCACCCGTACACCGTCACGGTGGCCCGAGGGGTGACCGAGCACGCCGCCCATATCGACGACCTGATCACCTCGCACCTGCAGGGCTGGAAACTGGAGCGGCTGCCGGCGGTGGACCGGGCGATTCTGCGGGTGGCGATCTGGGAGTTGCTGCACGCCGACGACGTGCCGGAGCCGGTCGCCGTGGACGAAGCGGTCAAGCTGGCCAAGGAGTTGTCCACCGACGAGTCGCCCGGATTCGTCAACGGCGTGCTCGGCCAGGTGATGCTGGTGACCCCGCAGCTGCGGGCCGCGTCGCTGGCCGTTCGCGGGGCGACTGAACCTGCGGCCGCATCCGGTGAGCCCGACTCCGAAGCCACCCCGCAGGACTGATCGCCGCGCTCTCGCGAGCCTGCCGGCTGAGGGGGCCGGGGGTCGCTAAACCGGCCGGGCCGCGTCAAGATCATGCAGACTGGCCCCATGGGCCAAGATTGGGACGCACGGAACCGGAGACTGAGAGTATCGGCGTTGGCGGCGGTGGCGAACCCGTCGTATTCACGGGTGGACACCTGGAACCTGCTGGACGACGCGTGTCGGGAGTTGGCTGCGGTCGACCGCGCCGGCATGGATACCACCCGTCAATATGCGCAGGTCAAGCGCCTGATGCAACGACTGGCGGCCTACGAGCGATATTGGTTGTTCCCCGGTGCGGGAAGGCTGACGGCGTTTCGCAATTACCTCGAAGGCATGGCGACGGTGTCGCTGACCGAGCAGGTATCGCTGGTGGTGCGGCTGCTGTCGGACTATGGGGACCGGGCGGCGTTGTTCGACATCGGTTCACCGTTGGCCGATCAGGAATTGGTGGCGCAGGCCCGGCGGCAGCAGTTCTACACCGTGCTGCTTGCCGACGACTCGCCACCTGAAGCACCGGAAAGCCTGGCGGAAAGCCTTCGCGCACTGCGTAACGTCGACGATGACGTGCAGATCGAGCTGTTGGTGGCTTCCAGCGTCGAGGACGCCATCACTGCCGTAGCGCTCAACGGTGAGATTCAGGCGGCGATCGTCCGGCATGACCTTCCGTTGCGATCGCGCGACCGGGTCCCGTTGATGAACACACTTTTGGGCGCCAACGACGACGCGGGAGTCGTCGATGGCAGCCACGATGCAATCGAGTGCGGCGAATGGATGCGGCTGCTGCGCCCCCACATCGACCTGTACATGCTGACTGACGAATCAATCGCCGCGGACACCGAGGCAGAACCCGACGTCTACGACCGCACCTTCTACCGGCTCAACGACGTCACCGATCTGCACAGCACGGTGCTGGCCGGAATCCGGAAACGCTACGCCACACCGTATTTCGATGCGTTGCGGGCTTACGCTGCCGAGCCGGTCGGTCAGTTCCACGCGCTGCCAGTGGCGCGCGGCGCCAGCATCTTCAATTCCCGCTCGCTGCAGGACATGGGGGAGTTCTACGGCCGCAACATCTTCATGGCCGAAACCTCGTCGACTTCCGGCGGGTTGGACTCGCTGCTGGACCCCCATGGCACTATCCGGGTGGCGATGAACAAGGCCGCCAAGACCTGGAACGCCGACCATACCTACTTCGTCACCAACGGGACCTCGACGGCTAACAAGATCGTGGGGCAGGCGTTGACCCGGCCCGGTGACATCGTGCTGATCGACCGGAATTGTCACAAGTCGCATCACTACAGCCTGGTGCTCGCCGGTGCTTATCCGATGTACCTGGACGCCTACCCGTTGGCGTCTACGGCGATATACGGCGCGGTGTCGCTCCACACCATCAAGCGGGCACTGCTGGACCTGGAAGCCGCCGGACAGCTGCACCGGGTCCGGATGTTGTCTTTGACCAACTGCACATTCGACGGCGTTGTCTATAACCCTCAGCGAGTGATGGAGGAAGTCCTGGCGATCAAGCCGGACATCTGCTTCCTGTGGGATGAGGCCTGGTACGCCTTCGCGACTGCGGTGCCGTGGGCCCGGCAACGCACTGCCATGGTTGCCGCCGAACGGCTGGAGAGCATGCTCGGTTCACCGCGTTACGCCCAAGAGTACGAAGCGTGGCGCGAATCGATGCAGGGAATTGATCGCGACCAGTGGAGCGAGCACCGGCTGCTGCCCGCCCCATCGTCACGGGTGCGGGTCTATGCGACCCACTCCACGCATAAGTCGTTGTCGGCCCTGCGGCAGGCGTCGATGATCCACGTCCGGGATAAGGACTTCAACGCGCTGGCGCGTGATGCGTTCGCCGAGGCGTTTTTGACCCATACCTCCACCTCACCGAACCAGCAGTTGCTCGCTTCACTGGACCTGGCCCGCCGCCAGGTGGACATCGAAGGCTTTGACATAGTCCGGCGGGTTTACGACATGGCGCTGGTGTTTCGTCACCGGGTTCGTAAAGATCGGCTGATCAACAAATGGTTCCGGATTCTCGATGAGGACGATCTGGTGCCCGACGAGTTCCGGACTTCCACGGTCAATTCCTACCGTCAGGTCCGTCAGGGCGGGCTGGCGGAGTGGAACGAGGCCTGGCGTTCCGACGAATTCGTGTTGGATCCGACCCGGGTAACGCTGTTCGTGGGTCAGACCGGGATGAACGGCTATGAATTCCGAGAGAAGGTCCTGATGGACCGCTTCGGCATCCAGATCAACAAGACCTCTATCAACTCTGTGCTGTTGATCTTCACCATTGGCGTCACCTGGTCGAGCGTGCACTATCTGCTCGACGCGTTGCGCCGGGTCGCGGGCGAACTGGACCGTGCCTGGGCGGCGGCCAGCAGCGACGATCGGGCGTTGCAGCAGCGCAAAACCGTTGAGATCACCGAAGACCTGCCGCCATTGCCGGACTTCAGCGAGTTCGCGCCGGCGTTTCGTCCCGGCGGTGCCAGCACATTCGGCGACATGCGTGCGGCGTTTTACGCTGGCTATGACGAGTCCGATCGCGAATATGTGCTGCTCGGGGACGCCGGCCGCCGGGTCGCCGACGGCAAGACCCTGGTCTCGACCACGTTCGTCGTGCCGTACCCGCCCGGCTTCCCGGTGCTGGTTCCCGGTCAGGTGATCTCCAAGGAGATCCTGTACTTCCTGGCCGAACTCGACGTGAAAGAGATTCACGGCTACAACCCCGAGCTGGGGTTGGCGGTGTTCACTCCCGAAGCCCTGGCGCGTTATGGGCGGGCATCGGATGTCGCCGGTTAGCCTCACCGCGATTGTTACCCAGGCCGCGGGCGCAGCGGCGGCGCAATGCGCCCTCATCAGGAGGTTTCCGCTGGCAGCCCACGGCGGGCGGGTGGCGCAATGAGTTTTGGCCCCCGATCAGCGGAATTCGCAGCTCTGGGGTCGCCGAGGCGGCGGCCCTTAGCGTGTCTGCATGGCCGGAGCCCACGTCGCATCGCAGCCGATTCGCCGCGCGGATCGGGCCCGGCAGGTCGCCGACGTGCTGCGCCATCAGATCCATGCCGGCGCCTACGACGACGGGCTGCCCGGCGAGCCGGAGTTGGCCACTGAATTCGTCGTCTCCCGCAACATCGTTCGTGAGGCACTGGCGGCGCTGAAGGCCGAAGGACTGATCCACCGCGGGCCGAGAACCGGCACCCACGTGGCCCAGCACAAATACGACCACGGACTGGACTCACTGCGGGGCCTGCAGGAGACCTTTGATGCGCAAGAAGTGCGTAACGAGGTGCGGGTGGCGACGACGGTGGACGCTCCGCCGTCGGTCGCCCGGCGGCTGGGGCTGGGCGCCGGCGCCCAGGTGGTCTTCATCGAACGACTGCGCTACCTCGGTGACGTGCCGCTGAGCCTGGATCAGACCTATCTTGCACCCGATATCGGCGCTGCTGTGTTGGCCCACCCCTTGGAGTCCAACGACGTGTTTCCGCTGATCGAACAGATCAGCGGCCAGCGCCTGGGCGATGCGACCCTGGCACTGGAGGCGATTCCCGCCGACCCGCACACCGCGGCGATCCTGCAGCTTCCCGGCGGCTCGGCCCTGCTGATGCTGGAAAGGCTCACCAGCCTGGAGAACGGCCGGCCCGTGGATCTCGAGTACATCCGGATGCGCGGTGACCGCGTCACCATGCGCGGCACTCTGACAAGGAGCTATCCATGACACTGGTCAACGGCCGTGCCGACGTCCCCGTGACGATCGATGAATCACTGTGCATCTCCGGCTGCACGCTGTGCGTCGACATCTGCCCGCTCGATTCCCTGGCGATCAACCCGGAGAACGGCAAGGCCTTCATGCACGTCGACGAGTGCTGGTACTGCGGGCCGTGTGCGGCGCGCTGTCCGACCGGCGCCGTCACCGTCAACATGCCTTATCTCATTCGCTGAATGCATTGACCATCAAGGTGTTTCATGAAGAGATCCCTCATTCTGCTGACCAGCGTCGTCCTCGCCCTGGCCGGATGCTCGCTGGATTCCACGACGGCGGGTGATTCCGTCGACGTGGTGGTGGGTTATCAGTCCAAGACCATCAACACCGCGACTGCGGGCACGTTGCTGCGTGCCCGCGGCTACCTGGAGCGCCGGCTCGCCGACATCACCGACCGGACGGGAACTCGCTACCGGGTCGACTGGCAGGACTACGACACCGGGGCGCCGATCACCGCGCAGATGCTCGCCGAGAAGATCGACATCGGCTCGATGGGGGATTACCCCATGCTGGTCAACGGCATCCGAACGCGGGCCAACGAGCAGGCCCGCACCGCGATCGTTTCGGTGACCGGTTACCACCCCGCCGGCGCGCTGAACATGGTGGTGGTGGCCCCCGACTCCCGTGCGGACACCCTGGCCGACCTGGCCGGGGCCAAGGTGTCGGCCAGTGTGGGCTCGGCCGGCCACGGCACGCTGCTGCGCGCACTGGCCGGCACCGGAACCGGCGTCGACGTGCTCAACCAGCAGCCGCAAGTAGGCGCCTCAGCGCTGGAATCCGGTCAGGTTCAAGGCCTGTCGCAATTCGTGGCCTGGCCCGGCCTGCTGGTGTATCAGGACAGGGCACGCCTGCTCTACGACGGCGCCGAACTCAACTACCCGACCCTGCACGGGGTGGTGGTACGCCGAAGCTATGCGCGGGCGCACCCAGAAGTGCTCGACGCATTCCTGCAAGCCCAGCTGGATGCCACCGACTTCCTGAAACGTAAACCGCTGGAGGCGGCCCGCATCGTCGCCGAGGGTAGCGGGCTGCCGCAGGAAGTCGTCTACCTCTACAACGGGCCGGGCGGCACCTCGTTCGACGCGACCCTCAAGCCGCAGCTGGTCGCCGCGTTGAAGAACGACGTGCCCTACCTCAAGTCGATCGGCGACTTCGCCGAGCTGGACGACTTCGACGTGGACGGGTTTGTCGACGACAGGCCGCTGCGCGCGGCGTTCGATGCGCGAAAGCTGGATTACGCCAAGACGGTCGCCGAGGTCGACAAACCCAGGACGGTCGGCGGCGAGCTCTGGCTGGATGGATCCGAAACCACCGTGGCGGTGCCGGATTCCGACGCGCTGCTGGACGCCGTGCGGGCCGCGACCGCGCGCGGCGATCACCTGCGGGCTGCCTACGTCCACGATGCCGAACTGGGCACGCGATGGTTCGCCGACAAATCGGCGTGGGTTCGTGACGGTACGCACTACCTGCCCTTCGACACGACCGCCGGTGCGAGGCGCTATGTCGCCGCCCATCCGGGTGGCGTTGTGGTGGACTACCGGCAGGCCCTGGCGGGTGCGGCATGACCGCGGTCCTCACCGGCGCCCCGGCCGCGGCTGCGCCGGTCGGCGCAGTACCGCGCCGGGCCCGGACACTTCGGCGATCGTGGCTGCTGCGGCTGGTCTCGGTGGCCACCGCACTGGGGCTGTGGCAGTTGCTGACCGTCGCCGACGTGCGGTGGTGGCTGCGGTTCGACACACTGCCCACCGTCGATGAGGTCTTCACCACGCTGGTGCGCCGGTTGGGCACCGAGGCGTACTGGCTGGATCTGGCCCAGTCGTTGACCCGGATCCTCACCGGATTCGGCCTGGCGGCGACCGTCGGCGTCGCCACCGGCATCCTGCTGGGCAGATCGCGGGTGGCCGCCGACGTGGTGGGCCCCCTCACCGAACTGATCCGGCCGATCCCGGCCATCGCGCTGGTTCCGGTCGCGATCCTGCTCTTCCCGGCCAGCGAACAGGGCATCGTGTTCATCACGTTCCTGGCCGCCTTCTTCCCGATCTTGGTCAGCACCCGCCACGCGGTGCGCGCGCTGCCCACACTGTGGGAGGACTCGGTCCGGACCCTGGGCGGCGGACGCTGGGATGTGTTGAGCCAGGTGGTGATTCCGGGCATTCTGCCGGGCGTGTTCGGCGGGCTCTCGGTGGGCATGGGGGTGTCGTGGATCTGCGTGATCTCCGCGGAGATGATCTCCGGGCGCCTGGGCATCGGATATCGCACCTGGCAGGCCTACACCGTGCTGGCCTACCCGGACGTGTTCGTCGGCATCATCACCATCGGCGTGCTGGGGTTCGCCACCTCGGCTGCGGTGGAGACGGTCGGGCGTCGGCTTACCCGCTGGCTGCCGCGCAGCGAGGAGAACGGGCGATGACGGTCGGCATGAGCCTGACGCTGGACCGGGTCCGGTTGTCTTACACCGATTCTCCGGTGATCGACGAGCTGAGCCTGGCCGTGCGCCCCGGTGAGATCCTGGTGCTGACCGGTCCGTCCGGTTGTGGCAAGTCGACGGTGCTGCGCGCACTGGCCGGGTTGCTGCTTCCCGATCAGGGGAGGGTGCTGGCCGACGACACCGAGGTCACCACCACCTCGCGGGACCGTGGCGTGGTGTTTCAGGACAACGCGCTGCTGCCGTGGCGTTCGGTGCGCTCCAACATCGAGCTGGCGCTGCGGCTGCGCGGGGTGCCGCGCACCGGGCGGCGGGCCCAAGCCGACCGGTGGATCGCCGAGCTGGGACTGACCGGTTTCGGCGACTATCTGCCGAAAAGCCTCTCCGGCGGGATGCGGCAACGGGTTCAGCTGGCCCGCGGCCTGGCCGGTGCGCCCCGCGCGGTGATGATGGACGAACCGTTCGGGGCGCTGGACAGCGCCACCCGCGCTGCCATGCAGGCGCTGCTGATCGCCACCTGGCGATCCCACCCGACCACGATCGTGTTCGTCACCCATGACGTCGACGAGGCACTGGCACTGGGAGACCGGGTGGCGGTGCTGGGGCGCGCCGGACAGCCGCTGCGGGCGCTTGTGGAGGTTCCCGAACCCCGCAGTGGCCGAGCAGAACCCGGACTGCGTGCCGCCATCCTCACCGCATTGGAGCACTCATGACGCAGACGCCCTTGCCGATTCCCGATGTTGCGACGCCGCAGCGGCTGGACTGCGACGTGCTGGTGATCGGCGGCGGCACCGCCGGCACTATGGCCGCGCTCACCGCCGCCGAGCACGGCGCCCAGGTGCTGCTGCTGGAGAAGGCTCACGTGCGCCACTCCGGGGCGCTGGCCATGGGTATGGACGGCGTCAACAACGCCGTGATTCCCGGCAAGGCCGAACCCGAGGACTACGTCGCCGAGATCACCCGCGCCAACGACGGAATCGTCAACCAGCGCACCATCTATCAGACCGCCACCCGCGGCTTCGCGATGGTGCAGCGGCTGGAACGCTACGGGGTGAAGTTCGAAAAAGACGAGCACGGCGAGTACGCGGTACGCCGCGTACACCGGTCAGGCTCCTACGTGCTGCCGATGCCCGAGGGCAAGGACGTCAAGAAGGCTCTCTATCGGGTGCTGCGGCAACGCTCGATGCGTGAGAAGATCCGCATCGAGAACCGGCTGATGCCGGTGCGGGTGCTCACCCGGGACGGCCGGGCGGCCGGCGCCGCCGCATTGCACACCCGCACCGGCGAATTCGTGGCCGTCGCCGCCAAGGCGGTGATCCTGGCCACCGGGCCGTGTGGGCGCCTCGGGCTGCCCGCGTCGGGCTACCTGTATGGCACGTACGAGAACCCGACCAATGCCGGCGACGGTTACTCGATGGCCTATCACGCCGGCGCCGAGCTGTCCGGTATCGAATGCTTCCAGGTCAACCCATTGATCAAGGACTACAACGGGCCCGCCTGCGCCTACGTGGCCAACCCGTTCGGCGGCTATCAGGTGAACTCGCTGGGGGAGCGATTCGTCGACTCCGACTACTGGTCGGGGCAGATGATGGCCGAGGTCAAATCCGAGATCGACTCGGCGCGCGGGCCGATCTACCTCAAGGTGTCGCACCTGCCCGACGAGACGCTCGCGGCGCTGGAGAACATCCTGCACACCACCGAGCGGCCCACCCGGGGGACTTTTCACTCCAACCGCGGTCACGACTACCGCACCCACGACATCGAGATGCACATCTCCGAGATCGGTTTGTGCTCGGGGCATTCCGCATCGGGGGTGTGGGTCGACGAGAATGCCCGCACCACGGTTCCGGGGCTGTACGCCGCAGGCGACCTGGCCTGCGTGCCACACAACTACATGATCGGCGCGTTCGTGTTCGGCGACCTGGCCGGTGCGGATGCGGCGGCCACGCTGGGCGAGGTCGCGGCGCCGCAGGACCTGCCGGCCGACCAGCTTGCCGAGGCCCATGAGCTGATCTATCGCCCGTTTCGCCACCCCGACGGGCCGCCGCAGCCGCAGGTGGAATACAAGCTGCGCCGGTTCGTCAACGACTACGTGGCGCCGCCGAAGTCGGCTGCCAAACTGTCGTTGGCGGTGCAGACCTTCGAGCGGATGCGCGGCGAGATCGCCCAGATGGGCGCCCGCAGCCCGCATGAGCTGATGCGCGCCGTCGAGGTGTCCTTCATCCGGGACTGCGCGGAGCTGGCCGCCCGCTCCTCGCTGACCCGTACCGAGTCCCGCTGGGGCCTCTACCACGAGCGGGCCGACCTGCCCGGCCGTGACGACGCCCAGTGGGGCTACCACCTCAACGTGCGCAAACGTGCCGACGGCGCGATGGAATTCCTCAAGCGGCCGGTTGCTCCCTACTTCGTGGCCGTCCCCGAACTCGATGGGCTGCCCCCGACGGATCAGTCGGTGCATGCGGTCTCCCAGCCGCCGCTGCTGGGAGGCCAGGCACCGGCGACCGCGGGGTCACGCGTTACGGCACCGGCCGGCGTGCATCCGCCGTCGCCGCGTATCGCGGCGGTCGTCGCACTCGAGGAGCCGACGCTGGCCGACCTGGCCGGCTTCCTCGGGGATCCCGATCCGGCGGTACGCCGTACCGCGGTCGCCGCGCTGAGCGAGCACACTCCCGACGGCTATGCCGCTGCGCTCTTCGGCGCGCTCGCCGATGCTGACGCCGCGGTGCGCCGGACGGCTGCCGACGGAGCGCGTGAGCTCGTCGAAGTGGTTGCCGACCCGGAGTTGGCCGGGGCGCAGCTGAACTCGCCGGATCCGGTGGTGCGGGCCTGCGTGGTGTACGTGTTGTCCAGCCGGCGGATCGGAGACCCGGCGGACTACCGGGCGGCACTGGCCGACCCCGACCACCGAGTGCGGATCGAAGCGGTGCGCGCACTGGTCTCGGTCGACGACGCGGTGACGGTGGCGATCGGCGCCGGCGACGGTAACCGCGAAGTGCGCATCGCCGCGGCCAACGCCTTGGCGACTTTGCGCGCCGGGGCCGATACCGTGCGGGTCCTGATCGGCGACCCGGACCCGCTGGTCCGTGCGGCCGCGCTGGCCGCGCTCGGTGAGATCGGCTGCGCGCCGCAGGACCTCGCCGTCGTCACGCCGGCACTGCGCGAGTCGGCATGGCAGGTGCGGGTTGGCGCGGCCCGCGCGCTGGTCGGTGCGGACGCCGAGGCGGCGGTGCCGCTGCTGACCGTGGCACTGGAGGACCCGCATCTCGACGTGCGCAAGGCCGCCGTGCTGGGGCTGACCCGCTGGGCCGAATCCGACCTCGCCGCCCACGATGCGCTGGGGATCGCGGTCAAGGACAACGACGCCGACGTTCGCGCGTATGCGCGTCGGGCCTTGCAGGAGGCGGCCGGGTCAGTACGCTGACTGGCCATGGCCACGTCGGGCGCAGTTGGCGGGTCGGGTGGCAATCCCCGGCTGTCCGTGCAGGACTGGGTGCAGGCCGGTTTCCGGATTCTGTCCGAAGACGGGCTCAAGGCTCTGACCATCGACCGGCTCTGCAAGCGGCTCGGGGTCACGAAGGGCAGCTTTTACTGGCATTTCGCCGATATGAAGGCCTACCGGCAGGCGCTGGTCGACACCTGGGCCGCCGTGCGCGACTCCGACCGTGGCGACTTCGATGCGCTGTCGGAACTGCCGCCGCGTGAGCGGTTGTCGCGCATGATGACCGCGTTGGTCGGGCCCGCCCATTGGATGCTCGAACGCGCAATGCGCGAATGGGCGCGCTCGGAGGACAGCGTCGCCGTGGCGGTACGCAGCTCGGATCGGCGGGTGCTCAAAGCGGTTCGGCAGGTGTTTCTCGACGACGGCTTCGACGCAGACGAGGCCGACATGCGTGCCAACGCAACATTCGCCGCCGGGATCGGGTTTCTGCATCTGTCCGGTGCCGCGCCGAGCTCACGGGCGGCGGGACGGCGGGAACAGTTCCTGGATGTCATGCTGCGACACTGACCTCCATACCAAAAGGTATGGTACGGTCCGGGCATGGCGACCATGACGGCACCCTTGGTGACCGAGGAATTCATCTCCCAACTGGCGCAACGCGCCGCGGCAGCCGAAGAGCTGCGCCGCCTGCCGGCGGACACCGTCGAGGACTTCCACAAGTCCGGACTGGCCGGCCTGCTCTTGCCGGCGCGCTACGGCGGGCGGCAGGCCGAGTTTCCCGAGATCCTCGACCCGATCCGGCGCATGGCGCATGGCTGCGCATCGAGCGCCTGGACGCTCGGGTTCTACATGCTGCACAACTGGATGCTGGCGCTCTTCGGTGAGCAGGCCCAGGACGAGGTGTTCGCTGCCGGGCCGGTGCTGTGCCCGGCGCCGTTGGCGCCGACCGGACGCGGCGTGCCCGACGGTGACGGAATCCGGCTGTCCGGGCGATGGTCGTGGGCGACTGGGGTCATGGACGCCGACTGGATCATGGTCGGGGCGATCTGCGGACCCGACGACGCTCCCTACCCGGCGCTGGTGCTGCTCCCGGCCGCCGACATTCGCGTCGAGGACGTCTGGCACACCGCGGGCATGCGGGCCACCGGTTCCAATGACGTCGTCATCGAGGATGTGGCCGTCCCGTCCCACCGGCTGGTCAAGGTCGTCGACATCTACTCCGGTACCGCCCCCGGCGCCGAGCTGCACGACGCGTCGGCGTACCGGTGGCCGATGGTCCCGGCGCTGGCCTTGGTCGCCGCGATGCCCGCCCTCGGGTCGGCCGAATGGGTCGCGGACCTGTTCGCCGAGCGGTTGGCCGAACGGGTCCTGGCGTATTCCGGTGCCGCGCAGAAGAACCAGCCGGCAGCCCAGATCCGCCTCGGCGATGCGCGGGTTCGGCTGCGTGCACTGCGCGGCCTGCTCGCCGACACCGTCGGCCGGATTCAAGACGCGGTGGACGCGGGAGAGCGGATCGGCCGCCCGGTTCGGGCCGACGCCCGGGCAGCGGCCGCGCATATCGTGCACGAATCCCGCTCCGTGATCGCCGATCTGCTCGAAGCCTCCGGTGCCAGTGCGCAGTTCGTGAGCAACCCGCTGCAGCGTGCTAAACGCGATGTCGACGTGATCTGCGGGCACGTAGTCTTCGACTACGACGTGGCACGCGAGTTGTCTGGCGCACTCGAGGCCGGCGTGAAGATCTCACCGATCTCGATGATCTGACCGACGTAAAGGACACCATGAAAACTCTGTGGGTGGAGGCGAGTCCGAAGCAAGAGCACTCGCTGTCCTCGGCGCTGACCCAGGCCTTCCTGGATGCCGCGCCCGCGGCCGCGGTCGGCGAGGTCGAACGGTTCTCGGTGTGGACCGACGAGATGTTGGTGTTCGGCCGCGACGCCGCGTTCGCCAAGTTCGCTCCGCTCTACGGCGAACGCCGAACCCCCGAGCAGAAGCAGATCTGGTCGGACGTGCTGGCCGAAATCGAGCGGGTCCGCTCGTTCGATCGGCTGGTGGTGTCGTCGCCGATGTGGAATTGGCATGTGCCGCATGCGCTGAAGGCCTGGATCGACGTCATCGTGCAACCGATGGCCAGCTTCACGCTCAACGAGCGCGGCGAACACGTGGGCACGCTGGGGGAGGGCAAGCCGCTGCAGCTCATCTTGACCCGCTCCAGTGCCTACGACGGCGACCGCGCCGACCTGCAGGACTTCCAGCGGCCCTACCTGGAGTATGTGTTCACCATGCTGGGCTACTGCGTCCAGACCCTGGTCTTCGAGCCGACCACGCGGTGGACCCCCGAGGAGCGGGCGCAGATGCGCGATGCCGCGCTGGAGAAGGCCCGCCGCGCGGGACAGCGGCTCGCGGGGGAGAGTCGCTAGCCCAGAGCTGCCCCGGCGTGGGTCGGCTTAGGGGAATAGGAGAGCTGCCCGCCTCTGAGCGACAAGGGCGGGAGCGTGGACGAGCCCATTGCGATTTGTCGCTCGGAGCCAGACAACTATCCCTATGGGTTCCTGTCGAGAACGTGGCTAACCGCTCGCCCGGCTCACAAACCCAGGGCTGCGTAGGTCCGCCGGACGAACTTCGGCTGCGCCACCCGCAGTTTGGCGATCGAGGTATTGCCGGCGACCGCGACGGCCATGTCCGTGGACAGCGTCGGGGAATTCTGCACCAGATAGATCAGGATCAGGTCCGCGGCCGGATCCGCCTGCCACCAGGTGCCGTAGGCGCCCGGCCAGCCGAACGCGCCCGCACCGCCCGGCCCGAACAGCGGCTGGGACTTCGCCGGGTCGGTCACCACCGACAGATTGAGCCCGAACCCGCGCCCGACCCAGAACGGGGCGCCCAGGAACGGGTGGCGCTTCTGGTCGTCGGTGAGCTGGTCGGTGCGCATCGCCCGCGCCGAGGAGGCCGAGAGCACCCGGGTGCCGTCGAACATGCCGTCGGCCAGCAACATGCGGGTGAACGCCAGGTAGTCGTCGGCGGTCGACATCAAGCCGCCCCCGGCGTTGGGAAACGCCGGCATCGCGATCGGCACCGGCCCCATCGCGTCGTCGCGCAGCGTGTCCCCGTCGACGCGGTACATGGTGGCGCTGCGCCCGCGTGCCTGCGGAGTGACGCAGAAACCGGTGTCGACCATCCCCAGCGGGCCCAGGATCCGCTCCTCGATCACCTGCGGCAGTGGCTTGCCCTCGATCCGCGACAGCAGCACGCCCAGCACGTCAGTGCCGTGGCCGTAGGTGACTCGCTCACCGGGCTGGTCCACCAGGGGAAGCGCAGCCAGTGCCGTCAGCCACGCTTCGGGTCCGCGTCCGAAGGGCAGCCGCTGGTACTCCCGCGCGATGGGGCCGGGGACGGAGAATCCGTAGCCGATGCCGCAGCGGTGCGTCATCAGATCGTCGACCGTGAGCGCTCGCCGTGCCGCGGTGGTGGCCTCCAGCGAACCGGCGGGCTCCACCAGCACCCGCGGTGCGGCGAACTCCGGCAACCAGTGCGCGATGGGGTCGGTGAGTCGCAGTCGGCCCTCGTCGACCAGAGTCATCGCGGCGGCGATGGTGACCGGCTTGGTCATGGAGGCGATCCGGAACACCGTGTCGCGGGTCATCGGCAGGCCGGCACCGACATCGCGATGGCCGATCTCGTTGACCTGCAGCACCGTGCCGCGCTGCCAGACGAGTGTCACCACGCCGGCGAGCAGGCCGGTGTCGCAGGCCTCACGCAGCGGCGCCTGATTGGGGTCGAGATTCACCCGGTCAGGTTAGCGGCGCCATCTCGCCAGCGGCGTCGCTACCTCCCTCCGCGAGGGTGCGTGTCTGTGCACCGACACGCCGCATTTGCGCGTACAGCCGCGCACGCTCGCGCAAGGCAACCAGTGGGCGGATGTTAGGCTACGCGGCAGTTCGACATCCTTTAACGATCCGTCCTGCGAGGCGGAGAAGGAGGTCCTGCGGTTTCGCATGGCTGCTGCCGGTAATTCCAGCACCGACCGGGAATTGATGTCCTCGGCGGATGTGGGTCGCACTGTTTCTCGGATCGCACATCAGATCATCGAGAAGACGGCTTTAGACGACCCCGATAGAGCTAACGCCCCGCGCGTCGTGCTGTTGGGTATTCCCACCCGCGGCGTCACCCTGGCCCAGCGGCTGGCCGGCAAGATCAGCGAATTCTGCGGTGTCGACGTCGCGCACGGCGCGCTGGACATCACCTTGTACCGCGACGACCTGATGCGTCAGCCCCCGCGGCCCCTGGAACCCACCTCGATCCCGGCCGGCGGCATCGATGACGCGTGCGTGATCCTGGTCGACGACGTGCTCTTCGCCGGTCGATCGGTGCGGGCCGCACTGGACGCGCTGCGCGACGTGGGCCGGCCCCGGATCGTGCAGCTGGCGGTGCTGGTGGATCGCGGCCATCGGGAGCTGCCGGTGCGCGCCGACTACGTCGGCAAGAACGTGCCGACCGCCCGCGGCGAAAGCGTGCACGTCTTACTGGCTGAACACGACGGTCGCGACCAGGTGGTGATTACTCGATGAGCACCAGGCATCTGTTGGCAGCCGGCGACTTGAGCCGCGATGAGGCCACCGCGATCCTCGACGACGCCGACCGCTTCGCCCAGGCGCTGGTGGGGCGCGAGGTCAAGAAGCTGCCCACCCTGCGCGGGCGCACCGTGATCACCATGTTCTACGAGAACTCCACCCGGACCAGGGTCTCCTTCGAGGTGGCCGGTAAGTGGATGAGCGCCGACGTGATCAACGTGTCCGCGTCGGGTTCCTCGGTGAACAAGGGGGAGTCGCTGCGCGACACCGCGTTCACCCTGCGGGCCGCCGGCGCCGACGCGCTGATCATCCGTCACCCGGCTTCGGGTGCGGCACACCTGCTCTCGGAATGGACCGGAGCCGCCGAAGACGGCGGTCCCGCGGTGATCAACGCCGGTGACGGCACCCATGAACACCCCACCCAGGCCTTGCTCGACGCGCTCACCGTGCGTCAGCGCCTGGGCGGTATCGAAGGCCGCCGCGTCGTCATTGTCGGCGACATCGTGCACAGCCGGGTGGCCCGCTCCAACGTGAGTCTGTTGTCGACCCTGGGCGCCGAGGTGGTGCTGGTGGCTCCGCCGACGCTGTTGCCGGTCGGGGTGGCCGACTGGCCGGTGACGGTCTCGCATGACTTAGACGCCGAGTTGCCGGCCGCCGACGCGGTGTTGATGCTGCGGGTGCAGGCTGAACGGATGACCGGCGGATTCTTCCCGTCGACGCGGGAGTACTCGGTGCGCTACGGGCTGAGCGAGAAGCGCCGGGCGATGCTCGCCGACCACGCCGTGGTGCTGCACCCCGGCCCGATGCTGCGCGGCATGGAGATCTCCTCGTCGGTGGCGGACTCGTCGCAATCCGCGGTGCTGCAACAGGTTTCCAACGGTGTCCATGTGCGCATGGCGGTGCTGTTCCATCTGCTGGTGGGCAGTGAATCCACGGGGTCGGCGGGAGAGGAAGCGGCGCTGTGAGCGTGCTGATCCGCGGAGTGCGGTGTTACGGCGAAGGTGACCAGGTCGATGTGCTGGTGACCGACGGCCAGATCGCGCAGATCGGTACCGGTCTGTCCGTACCGGATGACTGCGAGGTCATTGACGCGCCCGGACAGGTGTTGCTGCCGGGCTTCGTCGACCTGCACACCCACCTGCGTGAACCGGGACGCGAATACGCCGAGGACATCGAAACCGGCTCGGCGGCGGCGGCCCTGGGTGGCTACACCGCGGTGTTCGCGATGGCCAACACCGATCCGGTGGCCGACTCTCCGGTGGTCACCGACCATGTCTGGCAGCGCGGACAGCAGGTCGGCCTGGTCGACGTGCACCCGGTCGGCGCCGTCACGGTTGGACTGGGCGGCACCCAGCTGACCGAGATGGGCATGATGGCCGCCGGTACCGCGGGCGTTCGGATGTTCTCCGACGACGGCGTCTGTGTTGATCACCCCCTGGTGATGCGACGCGCGCTGGAGTACGCGACCGGACTGGGGGTGTTGATCGCCCAGCACGCCGAGGAACCTCGGCTGACTGTCGGCTCGGTCGCCCATGAGGGGCCCAACGCCGCCCGGCTGGGCTTGGCCGGCTGGCCGCGGGTCGCCGAAGAATCGATCGTGGCTCGGGACATCCTGCTGGCCCGCGACGCGGGCGCCCGCCTGCACATCTGCCATGCGTCCACCGCCGGAACGGTGGAGCTTCTGAAATGGGCTAAGGCGCAAGGCATCTCGGTGACCGCAGAAGTCACCCCGCATCATCTGATGCTCGATGACAGTCGACTGGCCGACTACGACGGACGCAACCGGGTCAACCCGCCGCTGCGCGAGGCCAGTGACACAGTCGCCCTGCGCCGCGCCCTGGCCGACGGCGTCATCGACTGTGTGGCTACCGATCACGCCCCGCACGCTGATCATGAGAAGTGCTGCGAGTTTTCCATCGCTCGGCCCGGGATGCTGGGCCTGCAGACCGCGCTGTCGGTAGTGGTGGCCACCATGGTGCAGACCGGCCTGTTGACCTGGCGCGACGTGGCCCGGGTGATGAGCGAGCGGCCGGCCCAAATCGTCGGTCTGCCCGACCAGGGCCGCCCGCTGGAGGTGGGCGAGCCGGCCAACCTGACCGTGGTCGATCCCGACACGACCTGGGTGGTCACCGGTGCGCAGCTGGCCAGCCGCTCGGACAACACCCCCTATGAAGAGATGACCTTGCCCGCGACCGTCACCGCGACCCTGCTGCGTGGCCGGATCACCGCCCGGGACGGAAAGAGCCCGGCATGAATACCCCCACGTTGATCGGCTCGCTGGTCTTCGCTTTTCTGCTGGTGGTGCTGATCGGCGTGGTGATCCGGCTGATGATGCGCGGTTGGCGCCGTCGCGGCCAACTGCAGGACGCGCTGATCGGGACACTGCCGACGGTGCCCGACACGGTGGGGGCGCCGACCGTGGCTGCCACCCGCGGGCAGTACCTGGGGTGCACGCTGGCCCCGAAGTGGAACGACCGGGTGGTGGTCGGAGACCTGGGCTATCGCACCAAGGCGGTGCTGACCCGCTACCCCGAGGGGATCATGGTGCAGCGCAGCGGCGCCCGGCCGATCTGGATCCCCGCAGACACGGTGATCGCGGTCCGCACCGAACGCGGTATCGCCGGGCGCACTATTCCTTCTTTCCCCACCCGACCCTACGACGGAGTGCTGGCGATCCGCTGGCGACTGCCGTCGGGCACCGAGATAGACACCGGCTTCCGCGCGGACGACCGCGCCGAGCACAGCCGCTGGTTAGAAGAAGAGGAAGACGACAGATGAACTCGCGAGCGGTGCTGGTTCTCGAGGACGGCCGGACGTTCACCGGAACGCCGTTCGGGGCCGTGGGACAGACCCTGGGTGAGGCGGTGTTCTCCACCGGGATGTCCGGCTACCAGGAGACCCTGACCGACCCCAGCTATCACCGGCAGATCGTGGTGGCCACCGCCCCGCAGATCGGCAACACCGGCTGGAACCGCGAGGACGGGGAGAGCCGCGACGAAAAGATCTGGGTGGCCGGCTATGTCGTGCGCGACCCGTCGCCGCGGGCGTCGAATTGGCGGGCCACCGGCACGCTGGACGACGAGCTGATCCGCCAGGGCATCGTCGGAATCGCCGGGGTCGACACCCGGACCATCGTGCGTCACCTGCGCAATCACGGATCGATGAAGGCCGGGGTGTTCTCCGGTGACGCGCTGGCATCGCCGGATGAGCTGGTGACCCGGGTCCGCGAGCAGCCGTCGATGCTCGGCGCCGATCTTGCCGGCCAGGTCAGCACCGACGCGGGATACGTGGTGGAACCCGAGGGCGCGCACCGGTTCACCATCGCCGCGCTGGACCTGGGCATCAAGACCAATACCCCACGCAACTTCTCGCGGCGCGGAATCCGCAGCCACGTACTGCCGTCGTCGGTGGACTTCGCGGCGATCGCCGACCTGAAGCCGGACGGGGTGTTCCTGTCCAACGGGCCCGGGGACCCGGCCACCGCGGAGGCGATGGTGGCGTTGACCCGCGAGGTGCTCGGTGCCGGAATCCCGCTGTTCGGAATCTGTTTCGGAAACCAGATCCTGGGCCGGGCGCTGGGGCTGAGCACCTACAAGATGACGTTCGGCCACCGCGGCATCAACATCCCGGTGATCGACCACGCCACCGGCCGGGTGGCGGTGACCGCGCAGAACCACGGCTTCGCACTGGAAGGCGAAGCGGGCCAGCGCTTTGACACCGACTTCGGTCCGGCGGTGGTGAGTCACACCTGCGCCAACGACGGAGTCGTTGAGGGCGTCAAGCTCGCCGACGGCCGGGCGTTCTCGGTGCAGTACCACCCGGAGGCCGCGGCCGGACCGCATGACGCGGAATACCTGTTCGACCAGTTCGTCGACCTGATGGCAGGGGAGAAGTAATGCCGCGCCGTAGTGACCTGCGCCATGTTCTGGTGATCGGCTCCGGGCCGATCGTGATTGGCCAAGCGTGTGAATTCGACTATTCGGGAACCCAGGCCTGCCGGGTGCTCAAGGCCGAAGGCCTGCAGGTGAGCCTGGTCAACTCCAATCCGGCCACCATCATGACCGACCCCGAGTACGCCGACAACACCTACGTCGAGCCCATCACCTGGGAGTTCGTCGAAAAGGTGCTCGCTCAGCAAGCCGAGCGCGGCAACAAGGTCGACGCCCTGCTGGCCACCCTGGGCGGGCAGACCGCACTGAACACCGCGGTGGCCCTGCACGAGCACGGGGTGCTGGAGCGGTACGGAGTGGAGCTGATCGGCGCCGACTTCGAGGCGATCCAGCGTGGCGAAGACCGCCAGCAGTTCAAGGACATCGTTGCCAAGGTCGGCGGCGAGTCGGCGCGTTCCCGGGTCTGCTACACCATGGCGGAGGTCGAAGAGACCGTCGCCGAACTCGGGCTGCCCGTCGTCGTTCGCCCCTCCTTCACCATGGGTGGCCTGGGATCGGGACTGGCGGCCAGCCTCGACGAGGTAGCGCGGATGGCCGGTGACGGCCTGGCCGCCTCCCCGACGGCCAACGTCCTGATCGAAGAATCCATCTACGGGTGGAAGGAATTCGAGCTCGAGTTGATGCGCGACGGCAACGACAACGTCGTCGTGGTCTGCTCGATCGAGAACGTCGACCCGATGGGCGTGCATACCGGCGACTCGGTGACCGTCGCACCGGCGATGACGCTGACCGACCGCGAATACCAGAAGATGCGTGACCTGGGGATCGCGATCCTGCGCGAGGTCGGGGTGGATACCGGCGGTTGCAACATCCAGTTCGCGGTCAACCCCCAAGACGGCCGACTCATCGTGATCGAGATGAACCCGCGGGTCTCGCGATCCAGCGCGCTGGCGTCGAAGGCGACCGGTTTCCCGATCGCCAAGATCGCCGCCAAGCTCGCGATCGGCTACACCCTCGACGAGATCATCAACGACATCACCAAAGAGACCCCGGCCTGCTTCGAGCCGGCACTGGACTACGTCGTGGTCAAGGCACCGCGCTTCGCGTTCGAGAAGTTCCCCGGCGCCGACCCGCGGCTGACCACCACCATGAAGTCGGTGGGCGAAGCGATGTCGTTGGGCCGCAACTTCATCGAGTCGCTCGGCAAGGTGATGCGCTCGCTGGAAACCGATCGTGCCGGGTTCTGGACCAAACCGGATCCCGAAGGCAGCGCCGACGACGCGCTGGCGCGGTTGCGGGTGCCCACCGAGGGCCGGCTCTATGACATCGAGCTGGCGCTGCGCCTCGGCGCCACCGTGGAAGCGGTCGCCGAGGCCTCCGGGGTGGACCCGTGGTTCGTCGAGCAGATCAACGGCCTGGTGGCGCTGCGCACCGAGGTCGTCGACACCCCGGTGCTCGACGCGGATCTGCTGCGCCGCTGCAAGTACAGCGGCCTGTCGGATCATCAGATCGCCGTGCTGCGCCCGGAACTGGCCGGCGAGGACGGGGTGCGGCTGCTGCGCGACCGGCTGGGCATCCACCCGGTTTTCAAGACCGTCGACACCTGCGCGGCGGAATTCGAGTCCAAGACGCCGTATCACTACAGCACCTTCGAGCTTGACCCCGCCGCCGAGACCGAGGTGGCAGCCCAGGACGTCAAGCCCAAGGTGCTCATCCTGGGGTCCGGACCCAACCGGATCGGCCAGGGTATCGAGTTCGACTACAGCTGCGTGCACGCCGCGATCACCTTGAGCCAGGCCGGGTTCGAGACGGTGATGATCAACTGCAACCCCGAGACGGTGTCCACCGACTACGACACCGCCGACCGGCTCTACTTCGAACCGTTGACGTTCGAAGACGTGCTCGAGGTGTACTACGCCGAACAGCAGTCGGGCCAGGGCGGACCCGGCGTGGTCGGCGTGATCGTCCAGCTCGGCGGGCAGACCCCGCTGCGGCTGGCCCAGCGGCTGGCCGACGCCGGAGTGCCGATCGTCGGGACCAGCCCGGAAGCCATCGACCTGGCCGAGGACCGCGGCGCGTTCGGCGATGTGCTGACCACCGCCGGGCTGCCGGCGCCGCGGTACGGCACCGCCACGACCTTCGAGCAGGCCAAACGGATCGCCGCCGACATCGGCTACCCGGTCCTGGTGCGTCCGTCGTACGTGCTGGGCGGGCGGGGCATGGAGATCGTCTACGACGAAGAGACTCTGCACGGCTACATCACCCGGGCCACCCAGCTGTCGCCGGAGCATCCGGTGCTGGTGGACCGGTTCCTGGAAGACGCCATCGAGATCGACGTCGACGCGCTGTGCGACGGCAGCGAGGTCTACATCGGCGGCATCATGGAGCACATCGAGGAAGCCGGCATCCACTCCGGTGACTCGGCCTGCGCATTGCCGCCGGTGACGCTGGGGCGCAGCGACATCGAGAAGGTGCGGCGTGCCACTGAGGCCATCGCCCACGGCGTCGGGGTGGTGGGGCTGCTCAACGTGCAGTTCGCCCTCAAAGACGACGTGCTCTACGTGCTGGAGGCCAACCCGCGGGCCAGCCGGACGGTGCCGTTCGTGTCCAAGGCCACCGCGGTGCCGCTGGCCAAGGCCTGCGCGCGCGTCATGCTGGGCACCACGATCGCCGAACTGCGGGCCGAGGGGCTGTTGGCCGCCTCGGGGGACGGGGCCACGGTCGGTCCGAACGCGCCCATCGCGGTCAAGGAGGCGGTGCTGCCGTTCCACCGCTTCCGCCGCGCGGACGGCTCCGGCATCGACTCACTGCTCGGCCCGGAGATGAAGTCCACCGGTGAGGTGATGGGCATCGACCGTGACTTCGGCACCGCGTTCGCCAAGAGCCAGACCGCCGCCTACGGCTCGCTACCGGCCCAGGGCACGGTCTTCGTGTCGGTGGCCAACCACGACAAGCGGTCGCTGGTGTTTCCGGTCAAACGGCTCGCTGACTTGGGATTCCGGGTCCTGGCCACCGAGGGAACCGCGGAAATGCTGCGCCGCAACGGGATTCCATGCGATGTGGTGCGCAAGAATTTCGAGGAGCCCAGTCCACAGCGCCCGGAGCTGACCGCGGTGGACGCGATCCGCGCCGGTGAGGTGGACCTGGTGATCAACACGCCGTATGGCAACTCCGGTCCGCGGGTGGACGGCTACGAGATCCGTTCGGCAGCGGTCAGCGTGAACATCCCGTGCATCACCACCGTCCAGGGCGCGGCCGCGGCGGTGCAGGGCATCGAGGCCGGCATCCGGGGCGATATCGGGGTGCGTTCCCTGCAGGAACTGCACAGCACCCTCGGCGGGCAGTAGTGATACCGGGGTTCGGTGCGCGCCTGGCCGACGCGATGGCGGCCCGCGGGCCACTGTGCCTGGGCATCGACCCGCACCCCGAACTACTGACCGCCTGGGGCCTGCCCACGACACCGGACGGGCTGGCGGTGTTCAGCGAGACGTGCGTGACGGCGTTCGCCGGGTTCGCCGTCGTCAAGCCGCAGGTGGCGTTCTTCGAGGCGTACGGGTCGGCGGGCTTCGCCGTGCTGGAGCGCACCATCGCGGCGCTGCGCGAGGCCGGTGTGCTGGTGCTGGCCGACGCCAAACGCGGTGACATCGGCTCGACCATGGCCGCTTACGCGGCTGCCTGGGCCGGACAGTCGCCGTTGGCCGCCGACGCGGTGACGGCCTCGCCCTACCTGGGCTTCGGGTCATTGCAGCCGCTGCTGGAGACCGCCGCGCAGCATCGGCGGGGCGTGTTCGTGTTGGCGGCCACCTCGAACCCGGAGGGGGCGAGCGTGCAGCGGGCCGAGGATGCGGACGGCCGCACCGTGGCGCAGGCGATCGTCGATGCGGCCGCGGAAGAGAACAAAGCCGAGGGTGCGGCGGTACTGGGCTCGATCGGCGTCGTGGTGGGCGCCACGCTGCGCGAGGTGCCCGATCTGAGTGCCCTGGGCGGGCCAGTGCTGGTGCCGGGCGTTGGGGCCCAGGGCGGGCGCCCAGAGGCCCTTGCCGGGCTCGGAGGGGCCGCTGCGGGCACTTTGCTGCCGGCGGTTTCGCGTGAGGTGCTGCGGGCCGGCCCGGATGCCGGTGCACTGCGTGCCGCCGCTGAGCGAATGCGGGACGCCGTGGCCTACTTGGCCGCCGCGGGATAACTCGCGACAGGGCCTGCGTAGGCGCCCGACGGGGCGCCTACGCAGGCCCTGGAATGCCAGTTACCGGCCGCCGAAGTTGACGCCCCCACCGGTGCTGGCGCTGTAACCGCCGCCGAAGGGCCCCATGTTGACGTTGGCGCTGTTGTTCTGGCCGCCGCCGGCGCCGATTCCGTTAGGGCCGAAGTTGAAGCCGCCGTTTCGGCCGACATTCATACCGCCGCCGAACGGACCCATGTTGACGTCGGCGCTGTTGTTTTGACCGCCGCCGGCGCCGATTCCGTTAGGGCCGAAGTTGAAGCCGCCGTTTCGGCCGGCATTCATACCGCCGCCGAAGGGCCCCATGTTGACGTTCACCCCGCCGTTGTTGCCGGCGCCACCGGTGATTCCGTCATGGGGCTCGGCGCTGGCCGCGCCGATCCCGAAAGCACCGAGGGCCAACACCGTGGCCGCCGTAAGAGCCCACCGGCCAGCACGGCCGACTGTCGTCATCGTCATGAATTCCCACTTTCTCTACCGAAACGGTATTCAGCGGAAATGTTCATAGTCATACCCCCCATAAACACCCCCGGGTGGACCACCCACCTGGCCGGCACATTAAGCGGCTAACCCGCGACTTCGAACGTTCAAATGTAGAAACTCCCTGAATAGTTGCTGTCAGTCCATCGGGTTCTTGGATTCCTGTTTCGTGCCGTGCCACCAGGGCCTGCGCGTAGAAATACCAGGCTCGGTGTTGCGGGGTTTTCAGCGCCCGCAGCCGCGTTCGCCCGCTGGATGGACACGACCACTTCGGTGCCGTGTGGGTGGCGGAACACGGTGGTCACCCACCTCCTCGGGGTGCCGGCGTTGGTCGATGGACCCCCGGTGGGAGATGGCGCCGGCTGACCAAACCCGGCCTCGACACGCCCGACACGCCGCGAGGTGCGAAGTCACTGGCATGAATGTCCGGTCACATCGCAAACGCCCCTGCCGCGCCCGCGGCGCGGCATCCCATCCGGCCGACCAGAACGAGCAAAAGGCTAGCTCAGAGCGGTTTTTCGGGCCGGGCCGTCGGGGATCGCGACTCATCCGAGGCGGGCTGACCGATGGTGGCCGACTCGGCTTGGACGGCGCCGCGCCCAAACCCCATACGCTGGGCATTTGTAGCCGGAAACGGGGGGGTGGGGTTAGATTTCGTCAGACGGCGTGGGTACGGTCGTCGTCTCTGGCCGAAGTACCTGGCCGGGACAAGGAAAACATCGACGTTGTCGATGATGACGAGACGGAGGAATCGTGGCCCTTCCCCAGTTGACCGACGAGCAGCGCGCCGCCGCGTTGGAGAAGGCGGCGGCCGCACGTCGGGCCCGAGCGGAGCTCAAGGACCGGCTGAAGCGTGGCGGCACCAATCTCAAGCAGGTGCTCAAGGACGCCGAGACCGACGAGGTCCTTGGCAAGATGAAGGTGTCTGCGCTGCTGGAGGCGTTGCCGAAGGTCGGCAAGGTCAAGGCGCAGGAGATCATGACCGAGCTGGAGATCGCCCCCACCCGCCGCCTGCGCGGCCTGGGCGACCGGCAGCGCAAGGCGCTGCTGGAGAAGTTCGACTTCTCCTGACCCGGCAGTGACTACCGGTGGAGGGCCGGGCAGCGGAAACGCGGGACGCGTTGTAGTGCTGTCCGGCCCATCCGCGGTCGGCAAGTCGAGCGTGGTCCGGTGCCTGCGAGAGCGGGTACCGGACCTGTACTTCAGTGTGTCGGCCACCACCCGGGCGCCCAGACCCGGGGAGGTGGACGGCGTCGACTACCGATTTGTTTCGCCGGCCGAGTTCGACCGGCTAGTTGAGAAAAATGAGCTGCTGGAGTGGGCCGATATTCACGGCGGCCTGCAGCGCTCAGGTACTCCGGCGGCCCCCGTCGCAGACGCCACGCGCTCCGGCCGGCCCGTTCTGATCGAGGTCGACCTGGCCGGGGCCCGGGCCATCAAGAAGGCCCTACCGGAGGCCGTCACGGTGTTTCTGGCCCCGCCGGACTGGGAGACGTTGCAGGCCAGACTGGCCGGCCGCGGCACCGAAACCGCGGAGGTCATGCAACGCCGATTGGCCACCGCACGCACCGAGTTGGCGGCGCAGGGAGACTTCGACGCCGTCGTGGTCAACGGTCGATTGGAAACAGCCTGCTCAGAATTGGTATCCTTGCTGGTGGATACCGCACCGGGCGCGGTCTGATTTACCCGGACGACAACCAGCAGGCGCGACCCGCCCCCAGCCAAAGAGCTTCAGGAGATTGTCTTAAGTGAGTACCTCGCAGACCGACTCGGCCGTGGTGACCGATGCCGACGAGTTCGACCCGGCGTCGATCGGCGGTTACGACACGCCCCTCGGCATCACCAACCCGCCCATCGACGAGCTGCTGCAGCGGGCGTCGAGCAAGTACGCACTGGTGATCTACGCGGCCAAGCGTGCGCGCCAGATCAACGACTACTACAACCAGCTCGGTGAGGGCATCCTCGAATACGTCGGGCCGCTGGTCGAGCCCGGCCTGCAGGAGAAGCCGCTGTCGATCGCGCTGCGCGAGATCCACGGCGACCTGCTCGAATACACCGAAGGCGAGTAGCCGGAGCCGGGCAGGACGGGTCATACCGGTGGGCCAGAAACGGGTCGTCGTCGGTGTCTCCGGAGGCATCGCCGCATACAAGGCGTGCACCGTGGTCCGACAGCTGGCCGAGGCGGGCCATTCGGTTCGCGTCGTCCCGACCGAGTCCGCCCTGCGCTTCGTGGGGGCAGCGACCTTCGAGGCGCTCTCGGGCCAGCCGGTCGACACCGGGGTGTTCGATGACGTGCCCCGCGTCCCGCATGTGGCGATCGGCCAGCAGGCCGACTTGGTGGTGGTGGCGCCGGCCACCGCTGATCTGTTGGCACGCGCCGTCGCCGGCCGCGCCGACGATCTGCTGACCGCCACCCTGCTCACCGCCCGCTGTCCGGTGCTGTTCGCCCCGGCCATGCACACCGAGATGTGGCAGCATCCGGCCACCGTCGCCAATGTGGCGACGCTGCGGGAACGCGGCGCAGTGGTCCTCGAGCCCGCGTCGGGCCGGTTGACCGGCGCCGACACCGGCCCCGGCCGGCTGCCCGAGGCCGAAGAGATCAACACCTTCGCCTCGCTGCTGCTGGAGCGGGCCGACGCGTTGCCACACGACCTGGCGGGACAGAAGGTACTGGTGACCGCGGGCGGCACCCGCGAGCCCATCGACCCGGTCCGGTTCATCGGTAACCGCAGTTCGGGCAAGCAGGGTTACGCGGTGGCCCGGGTGGCGGCCCAACGGGGCGCGGAGGTCACCCTGATCGCCGCGCACACCGCGGGGCTGATCGATCCGGCCGGCGTCCACGTGGTGCACGTCAGCTCGGCCCAACAGCTGCATGACGCGGTGTCCAAGCACGCCCCCGAGGCGCACGTGCTGGTGATGGCCGCTGCCGTCGCCGATTTCCGCCCGGTGCGGGTGGCGCAGTCCAAGATCAAAAAGGGCCCCGACAGCGCGGGGGAGCCCACCATCGAACTGGTCCGCAACGACGACGTGCTGGCCGGGGCGGTCCGCGCCCGCACCGACGGGCAGCTGCCCAATATGCGGGCCATCGTCGGCTTCGCCGCGGAGACCGGCGATGAGAACGGCGACGTGCTGTTCCATGCCCGGGCGAAGTTGCGTCGCAAGGGATGTGACCTGTTGGTGGTCAACGCGGTCGGGGACGGCCGGGCGTTCGAGGTCGACCACAACGACGGGTGGCTGCTGGCCGCGGACGGAACCGAGTCCGCCCTGGAGTCGGGCTCCAAGACCTTGATGGCCAGCCGCATTGTGGACGCGATCGCGGCGTTCCTCGGCAGCAACCGCGGCTAAGGCGGCCCTTTTCATCGGATCGTTGACCGCTCATTGCACCTGGACTAACTTTCAAATCGTAAGTTAGCCGAGAGGGGTCGGGCGTGGACGATCGTCGCTACGTGGTGATCGGGGGCGGCCTGGCCGGGCTCGCCGCAGCGGTCTGGTTGGCCGAGGCCGGCAAGAAGGTGACGCTGCTGGAGCGGCGTGGGCGCCTCGGCGGGCGCACCCAGGCGATGCAGGTGCAGGGGATAGCGGACCTCGCGGACAACGGCCAGCATGTGATCGCCAGCGGCTACGACCACCTGTTTCGCTACCTGACCAGCGTCGGAACCCGATCGATGGTTGAGTTTCCGACCGGCGGAACGCTGCGTTGGCCCGGCGGGGCGGCCACCACCATGGTGACCCGCGGACTGGGAGCGGTGCGGACGCTGTTCGGGCCACACCCCGACGCGAGCCTGCTCGACCGGCTGCGGACCGCCGCGGCGACCGTGCGCCTGACCGCGGAGGCGCTGTTTCAACCCGCCGATCTGCCCGATCTGACCACCGACCAGTGGCTCCGCCGCGTCGGGATGCCCGCCAAGGCCCGGGAGGCGGTGTGGGACTGGCTGGCCCTCGGCATCGCCGCCGAGCCGGTGGACCGGGGTTCGGCGAAAGTCTTCGCCGATGTCCTTGCCACCGGAATCCGCCTCGGCCTGCGCCACCGCAGTGCGGTGACGATCGGTTATCCCACCACCGATCTCGACACGCTCTATATCTCCGGCGCACTGGCCGTTTTCGAGCGGCTCGGCGTGGACGTGCGCTATCGCGCAGTGGCCCGGCGAATCGTGGTGGAGGACAATGCCGTTCGTGCCGTCCAGTTGGCAGACGGCACTGAGGTGCCAGCGGACGCGGTGGTGTGTGCGGTGCCCAACTCGAACATCGCCGGCTTGCTCGACGACCTGCCCGAGCACGCCGAAATTTACGCCGCGGCAGAAAAATTGCATTACACACCGATTGTGAGCACCAACCTCTACCTGGACCGGCCGCTGGGCACCGAGGCGGCGATGGAATCGGTGATCGGCGGCACGGGCGTCATCGATGAGGTGTTCGACCGTCAGCGGATGCAGCGCCGCGATCCAGGCGGCGCCTGGCTGTATTGCCTGACCACCAGCGGTGCCTACGAACAGATTCACCGGTCCAACGAACAGATCGTGGCCGAACAGATGGACATGCTGCGCCGCTACTATCCGGCCGCGGCCGAGGCGAACGTGGTGGCCGCGCAGGTGGTCAAGATGCCCAAAGCCACCTTTTCGCAGGTTGTGGGCACTGAAGGGCTGCGCCCCGATCAGCGCACCTCGGTGCCGAGCCTGGTGCTCGCCGGAGACTGGACCCGTACCGACTGGTCGGCGACCATGGAGAGCGCCGCGCAGAGCGCGGCCCGCGCGGTGGAGTTGCTGCTCGAGCTGCCGGCATCCACGTGAGCGCGCGGCCGGAGCCGAAGCGGCGGATGTCGGCGCAGGCTCGGCGGATGCAGTTGCTCGACCACGCCCGTGACATCGTCGCGGCCGAGGGCTTCGCCGCGGTGACCTTCGAACGGGTGGCCCGCTCCGCGCAGGTGACCCGGACCGTGATGTACCAGAACTTCGGCGATCTGGCCGGACTGATGACGGCCCTGCTCGACCGTGAAGCGGCGATCGCGTTTGCCGGAATGCGCAGCGTGGACGGTCCGCTCGACGACGACCCGGACGCGCTGGGCCGCGGCATCCTGGCCTATCTGCATGCGGCGCCAATGAGTTGGCACATCATCCTCAGCCCGCCCGCCGGCGCCCCGCCGCAATTGGCGGCCCGCACCGAAGCGGGCCGCCGCTATGCACGGACCATCGCCGCACGGCGGCTGTCCCGGCTAGCCGGCCACCCGATCGATGCCGACGGTGTGACCATGCGGCTGCTGTTGTCCGCATTGGAAGAACTGGCCCTGCTCCATCTCACCGACCCGCGCACCCACCCGGATGAATTGGTACTGACTTATCTGCGGTCACTGGTCGCCTGGGCAGTCCGGGTCGAGACGGCGACGCCGGCGACTGGTCGGTAGAGTAGGCGGTCGCAGGGCCGAGTCGTTCGGGATTCTCGTCGTGGGGGATGTTGTCGAGAACCTTCTGGGCGCGGGGCAGCGCAGCCATTTCCCGGCCCATGGCGCGGGGGGTGGGCACCGGGCTGCCAAGCTCTCCCAAGGACCGCACGGCTATATTAGCCCGAGCTAACTTTTGGATCGATTACCCGGAAGGCGACATTGTGAGCGAAAAGGGACGGCTGTTCACCAGCGAGTCGGTGACTGAAGGCCACCCCGACAAGATCTGTGACGCCATCAGCGACTCGGTGCTCGACGCGCTGCTCGCCGATGACCCTCGCTCACGTGTCGCGGTGGAGACTCTGGTCACCACCGGCCAGGTGCACGTGGTCGGTGAGGTGACGACCAACGCCCGCGAGGCGTTCGCCAACATCACCAACACCGTGCGCGAGCGCATCCTGGAGATCGGCTACGACTCGTCGGACAAGGGCTTTGACGGCGCGAGCTGCGGGGTCAACATCGGCATCGGCGCACAGTCGCCCGACATCGCCCAGGGTGTCGACACCGCGCATGAAGCCCGCGTCGAGGGCGCGGCCGACCCGCTGGACTCTCAGGGCGCCGGCGACCAGGGCCTGATGTTCGGCTACGCGATCGCCGACACCCCGGAGCTGATGCCGCTGCCCATCGCGCTGGCCCACCGGCTCTCGCGGCGGCTGACCGAGGTCCGCAAGAACGGCACGCTGGACTACCTGCGCCCGGACGGCAAGACCCAGGTCACCATCGAGTACGAGGACGACGTCCCGACCCGGCTGGACACCGTGGTGATCTCCACGCAGCACGCCGAGGGCATCGACCTGGTCAAGACCCTGGACCCGGACCTGCGGGAGCACGTGATCTCCACGGTGCTTGCCGAGCTCGCCCACGAGACGCTGGATTCCTCGTCGACCCGTGTGCTGATCAACCCGACCGGCAACTTCGTCGTCGGCGGCCCGATGGGCGACGCCGGCCTGACCGGCCGCAAGATCATCGTCGACACCTACGGCGGCTGGGCTCGCCACGGCGGCGGCGCCTTCTCCGGTAAGGACCCGTCGAAGGTGGACCGCTCGGCCGCGTACGCGATGCGCTGGGTGGCCAAGAACATCGTCGCCGCGGGCTTGGCGCAGCGCGTCGAGGTCCAGGTCGCCTACGCCATCGGCAAGGCCGCGCCGGTCGGTCTGTTCATCGAGACCTTCGGCACGGCCACCGTCGACCCGGTCAAGATCGAGAAGATCGTGCCGGAGGTCTTCGACCTGCGCCCCGGCGCGATCGTGCGTGACCTGGACCTGCTGCGTCCGATCTACGCACCGACCGCGGCGTACGGTCACTTCGGGCGCACCGACATCGAACTGCCGTGGGAGCAGCTGGACAAGGTCGACGACCTCAAGCGCGCCATCTAGTTGACTGGCCGCCGCCGAGCGTGAAGGCAGCTTCACGCTCGGCGCCGGACGTGAAGCCAGCTTCACGCTCGGGCGGGGGACTAGGCGCTGAACCGGTAATCGTCGAGGTCGAAGCGCCGGCTGCGCCAGTAGGCCTCCACCGTGGTGGTGGGCCGCAACGGGACATCGCCGTGCTTGTCGAAGTAGTAGCTGTTGGCCGACTTGCAGCTGTCCTGCCAGAACACCTGCCGGTGGCGTTTGCGCATCATCTCGTCGAAGTAGCGGGCGTTGGCCGCCTCGGAGATCTCGATCCGGGTCGCCCCACGGCCGCGAGCGCTTGTCAGGCACCGCACGATGTGGTGGGTCTGAGCTTCGACCAGCGCGAAATACGACGACCCGACGTAGCCGTAAGGGCCGAAGACGCTGAACAAGTTGGGGAACCCGGGGATGCTGACCCCCTCGTAGGCCTGCAGTCGATGCTCGTCCCAGAACCGGGCCAGTGTCTGGCCCCCGGCCCCGGTGACGGCGAAGGTGGGGATGTTGTCGCTGTCCATCACTTTGAACCCGGTCGCCAAGATCAGCACGTCCACCTCGTGGGACGTCCCGTCGGCGGTGACGACGCCGGTGGGGCTGATCTGGTCGATGGGGTCGACCACCAGGTGGACGTTCTCGCGGTTGAACGTCGACAGGTAGGTGTTGTGGAAGCCGGGGCGCTTGCAGCCGACGGCGTAGCGCGGGGTGAGCTGCTTACGCAGTTCCGGATCGTGCACCTGCCGGCGCAGGTATGCCCGTCCGACCGATTCCATCCGCTTGGCCAGTGGAAACACCGTGAAATACTGCGCCGCGATGGGGAAGGTCGCCTCGACGTAGGCCTGACTGGCCAGCCGTTGCAGGGCCTTGCCGCCGGGAAGCCGCATCGCCCAGCGGATCGGAGCGGCCAGCGGCACATCGAATTTCGGGAAACACCAGATCGGTGTCCGCTGACAGACGGTGAGCGAGGAGACCTTCGGCGCGATCTCCGGGATCACCTGCACCGCCGAGGCTCCGGTGCCGATCACCGCCACCCGCTTGCCGGTCAGGTCTTGCGAGTGGTCCCAGCGGGCGGTGTGGATCGTCACCCCGGCGAAGGTGTCGACATCGGCGATGTCAGGCAGGTTCGGGGTGGTCAGCACGCCGCTGGCATTGATCAGAAACCGCGCCGTGATGGGTCCCGGTTGATGCGGCGGTCCCAGCTTCGCCTCTCCTTCGTCGAGCCTCGCTGAACCGCTCGGTTGATGCGGCGGTCCCAGCTTCGCCTCTCCTTCGTCGAGCCTCGCTGAACCGCCGGGTTGATGCGAGTCGGTGTGCACCCGCCACCAGCCGTGTTCCTCGTCGAATTCCGCGGCAAGCACCTTGGTGGCGAACCGGATTCGCGAGCGCAGACCGTACTTGTCGACGCAGTGCTCGGCGTAGGCCTTGAGCTCCCCGCCGGGGGCATACGTGCGCGACCAGTCCGGGCTCTGCTCGAATGAGAACTGGTAGGAGAACGACGGGATGTCCACGGCGATACCCGGATAGGTGTTCCAGTGCCAGGTGCCGCCGACCCCGTCGCCGGCTTCGATGATCACATAGTCCGTCATCCCGGCACGGTCGAGGTTGATCGCCGCTCCGATGCCGGAGAATCCGGCGCCGACGATCAGAATCTCGTGGTCGGGTTCCTCGCTCACGGTCTGCTCCTCGTCGCTGGTGTCGATTGAGGTCGACGCTAGCGCGCACGCGGGGGGACCGCGCTCGGGTTACGGCAAATCTTGTGGCGTCAGGCGCCACGGCGGATTGCGGCGGGCTTCGCCGGCATGAAACAGGCACAGCCGGTGGCCGTCGGGGTCGTTGAGTCGGGCCTCGCGCCACAGCCACGGCATGTCGGTCGGTGCTTGGGTGAACTCAACCGAATCGCGCAACCGCTGGTATTGCTCGTCCAGATCGTCGGTCTCGAAATAGATGGTCACCTGCTCGCCGGCGGTGACGTCGCTGACGCGCTCCAGCGAAAAGGTGCTGCCCCCGTCCGGGCACTCGAACCGCAGGTAGTCGTCCGTCTTGACGATCAGCCGTAGGCCCAGCAGCAGGTAGAACCGCTCGGCGCGGTCCAAGTCGGTGCTGCCGGCGGTGACCTGGTTCAGCCGCATCGCGTCACGCCAGGGCAGCGCGCAAAGCGGCCAGCCCGCGGTCGGCGGCCTCGGTGGCCACCGGGATCACTCCGGCGTAGCCCAGGTAACCGTGAACCAGGGTCTCGGCGTTGTGCACCTGCACCGGAACCCCGGCAGCGGCCAGCAACTCGCCGTAACGGATGCCGTCGTCGCGCAGCGGGTCGTGGCCGGCGACCGCGATGTAGGCCGGAGGCAGGTCGGCCAGATTCTCGGCCCGCGCGGGGGCCAGCATCGCCGGCGGGCTGCTCAGATCGAGGTCCCCGGCGTAGGCGCGCGTCAACGCGGCGATCGCGGCGCTGTCGATGATCGGCGCGTGGGCGTTCTCGGTGAACGACGGCAGGCTGCCGTCGTACGTGGTGGCCGGGTACCACAGCAGCTGGAACGCGATCGCCGGGCCGCCGGCGTCACGGGCCAGCTGGCAGACCACCGCGGCCAGATTCCCGCCCGCCGAATCCCCGGCCACCGCCAGCTTCGACGGGTCCACGCCCAGCTCGGAGGCGTGTGCCGCCACCCATTCGGTGGCCGCCATCGCGTCCTCGACGGCGGCCGGGAACAGGTTCTCCGGGGCCAACCGGTAGTCGACGGACACCACCACCGCGCCCGCGTCGGCGGCATGCATGCGCGCGGTGCCGTCGTGGGTGTCGAGGTCGCCGGCGACGAAGCCGCCGCCGTGGAAGAACACCACCACCGGCGCGGCACCCGATTCGGTGCCCGCCGGCCGGTAGATGCGTATCGGCAGGTCGCCACCCGGTCCGTCGATCACCCGATCCTCGCTGGGCAGCTCCGGGTGTACCGGCCGATGGGGCAGGTCGCGCATCGCGCGACGCGCTGCTTCGGCGCCGTCGTCCAGTGTCAGTCGGAACGGGATGGCTTCCAGTACCTTCAGCACTATGGGGTCGATTGCTGGCATAGAAACACCGTACGCAACCAGACGAGTCTTCACCGGCTGGGCAGCGGCGGGATGGCTCGGAGTGGCTTACGGGATCTTCCTGACGGTGGTGGCATTGCGCTCTGGGCCAGGAGAGGCGCTGACCGGGCAATGGGTCGGGCAGCCGGCCTTCAAGGCGGCGATGGCGGTGCTGTTGGCATTCGCCGCGGCGGCGCACCCCATCCTGCGGGAGGCACGCTGGCTGATCCCCGCCCTGATCTTCTCGGCCACCGGCGACTGGCTCTTGGCGATCCCGTGGTGGGAACCGTCCTTCGTCGCGGGACTGGCCGCTTTCCTGGTGGCGCACCTGTGTTTTCTCGGCGCATTGCTGCCGCTGGCGGTGGTGTCGCGCGGCCGGCTGGTCGGGGCGGGGCTGGTGGGGGTGAGCTGCCTGGTGCTGTTGGCGTGGTTCTGGCCCGGCATGGCCCGCGAGGGCATGACGCTGCCGGTGACGGTGTACGTCGGGGTGCTCGGTGCGATGGTGTGCGTCGCGCTGCTGGCGAAGCTGCCCACGCCCTGGACCGCGGTCGGCGCGGTCTGTTTCGCGGTCTCGGATGCCATGATCGGAGCCAGCCAGTTCGTGTTGGGCAATGAACTGCTGGCGGTGCCGATCTGGTGGGCCTATGCGGCGGCACAGCTGCTGATCACGGCCGGGTTCTTCTTCGGCCGGTCCGCCGACGCCGAGCAGGCGGCGTCGGACTGACATTCGCCGCCGCTCAGTGCCGGTGGCCGCCGGTCCCGGGGCGCAGTCGTTCCGGATCGAAGGCGGGCAGTCGACGGCGGTGTGGCGCGGTCATGTGGTGGTTCGCCAGCGCATCGCCGTGGCCCGAGGCGATGTCGCCGATGCTGTACAGCGACTCGCCTTGGGGAGCGAAGTAGGAGCTGTGGCCGCTCAAGGGCCACGCGACCCCGCGGCTCTCGGCTTTGAACCGGGTGGACCCGTAGCCGTCTGCGGCCGGATCGGCGCCGAGCCCGACCGTTGCCGACGTTGCCGGCAGGGGTAGTTGCGGCTGGCCACCGAAACCGGTGATCGGATCCGACGATGCCGCCCCCACATAGACATGCCCTCCCGCGGGCAGGTGAAAGTCGTTGGCGCTGCGGGCCAGGTCGGTTCCCGGTGAGCCCACGAGCACTACGTCGTCGGCGCACAACCCCGCCGAGGCCGCGGCGTCGGCCACCGTTGTCGACCCATAGGAGTGCCCGATCACGGTGACGTGCGAGGCGCCGACGTGCGACGCAGTCAGGGCGCGGATGTCGGCGGCCAGCAGTCGCCCCCCGGCCCGAGCAGCGGCCGGTTGGGTCACCGCCGGATCGAACAGGCTGTCCGGCGCGCGATACCCCATCCACACCACGACCGAATTGCTGCGGCCGGGATCGGACCCGACCACCTCGCTATAGACATTGCGCCCGTCCGGGTGCGACAGGTAGCCGTCGCGGACGCTGCTGTGCGCGCCGGGCACCAAGATGGTGATGTTGTCAGCGACGTCTGGGTCACCGATCGCGATCGCGGCCCGTCCGCGCCCGCCGAACGCGGCCGGTTCGTAGGTGAGTAGCAGCGCGGGGGCCGTGCCTGCGCAGTTGGCTACCAGCCCGTCGCGGACCCGCAGCGCGTTTTCGTAACGCACGATCTCGGCAGCACTGACCGCCGAAGTCGCGTTGACCACCCGGCGAATATCCTCGGCCAGTGCTTGCCGGTTGAGCTGGTCGCGGACTCGAGCCGGAACACCGTAGCCGGCACCGGCCGAGCGCAACAGCGCCACCTGGAGCCGGTTGTCAGCGGCGGCGTCGGCGAGCACCCGGCGGATCTCTCGGGTCTTGGCGGCCAAAAAGAGCTGGAACTGGCGGACGCCGGTGGGGGTGTCCCACACCGGTGTCCACCGATCGGCCAGCGCGTCACGGATCTCGCCGTGGATGGCATCGAGGTGGCGGCGGCCCGCGCGGGCATGATCGGCGGCGTCGCGCACCGTGGCAGCCAGCACGTGATCGGTCAGCTGGGCAGTCTGCATCCGCGAGGCAAGGTCTGTTTCACGGTCTCGTGCCGTGACCGCGTGGGCCCCGCGCTGTTCGGGCATACCGCAGCAACGTAATTCAGCGCAGCTGGGATCGTCCCCGCCAATCCACAGCCCGCATCGCCTGTGATCCGGCGTCGGCCGCGGTCGGCGGTGTCTGCTAGACCTGCGTGGTGAGTGTCGACGGTGAACCCAACGAGCCCATCGCTCGGGTGCTGCCGATGCTCTCGGTGCCGCACCTGGACCGTGAGTTCGACTACCTGGTCACCCCAGAGCAGTCCGAGGGCGCTCGACCCGGGGCGCGGGTGCGAGTGCGCTTCCACGGCCGGCTGGTTGACGCCTTCGTCTGGGAGCGTCGCGCCGACACCGACCATGTCGGTCGGCTGGGCCGGCTGGAGCGGGTGGTCTCGGCCGAACCGGTGCTCACCAGCGAGGTCCGCCGACTGGTGGAAGCGGTGGCCGCACGCTACGCCGGCAGCCGGGCCGACGTGCTGAGGCTGGCGGTGCCGCCGCGACACGCCCGGGTGGAACGCGCGGTGGTGACGCCGCCCGAACCGCCAGTCATCGCCCCGGTCGACCCCGCGGGCTGGCAGCGGTACGGGGCGGGCGGATCGTTCCTGGCCGCGCTGGGCGAAGGCCGGGCCGCGCGGGCGGTGTGGCAGGTGCTGCCCGGCGATTCGTGGACCGACCGGTTCGTCGACGCGGCCGCCCAGACGATCCGCGCCGGCCGCACCGCCCTGGCGATCGTGCCCGACCAGCGCGACGTCGACGCGCTGTGCCGGACCGCGACGGCCCGAATCGACGAATCGGCGGTCGTGGCACTGTCCGCGGGACTGGGCCCGGCCACTCGTTACCGGCGCTGGCTGTCGGTGCTGCGTGGCGGGGCGCGGCTGGTGATCGGCACGCGCAGTGCGGTGTTCGCCCCGCTGGCCGACCTCGGCCTGGTGATGGTCTGGGATGACGGCGACGACTCCCTGGCGGAGCCGCGGGCGCCCTATCCGCACGCCCGTGAGGTGGCGATGCTGCGGGCCCACCTGGCGGGTTGCGCTGCCCTGATCGGCGGGTACGCCCGCACCACCGAGGCGCACGCTTTGGTGGGCAGCGGCTGGGCGCACGACGTGGTGGCATCGCGGGCGGCGCTGCGGACGGCCGCGCCGCGGGTGGTGGCCCTCGACGACACCGGATATGCCGAAGAGCGCGACGCCGCGGCGCGCAGCGCCCGACTGCCGACGGTCGCCCTGCAGAGCGCGCGCAGCGCCCTCGCCGCCGGGGCGCCGGTCCTGGTGCAGGTGCCCCGGCGGGGCTACGTGCCGTCGCTGTCCTGTGGGCGCTGCCGCACGATCGCCCGCTGTCGGCACTGCACCGGACCGTTGTCGCTGCCGGAGCGCGGTGGTACGGCCCTGTGCCGCTGGTGCGGACGGGCCGACCCGGCCCTGCGGTGTGCGCGCTGCGGGTCGGATGCCGTGCGTGCGGTGGTCATCGGCGCCCGGCGCACCGCCGAAGAACTTGGCCGCGCCTTTCCGGGCACCCCGGTCGTCACCTCCGCCGGTGACACCATCGTCGACTGCATCGAGGACGGCGCGGCCCTGGTGATCGCCACGCCCGGCGCCGAACCCCGCGCCCCGCACGGCTACGGCGCAGCGTTGCTGCTGGACAGCTGGGCGCTGCTGGGCCGCCAGGATCTGCGCGCGGCCGAGGACACGCTGCGGCGCTGGATGGCAGCGGCGGCGCTGGTGCGCGACCGCGGATCCGGCGGGCTGGTGACCGCGGTCGCCGAATCGTCGATTCCGACGGTGCAGGCCCTGATCCGGTGGGATCCGATCGGCCACGCCGACGCCGAGCTGGCCACCCGAGCCGAGGTGGGGCTACCGCCCGCGGTACACATCGCGGCCCTCGACGGTGATCCGGAGTCGGTGACGGCGCTGCTGGAGCAGGCGCGGCTGCCCGACGGCGCCGACCTGCTCGGGCCGGTGCCACTGCCGCCGGGGGTGCGGCGTCCGGCCGGTGTCCCCGACGAACTGAATGTCATCCGGATGCTGGTCCGGGTGGGACGCGATCACGGTCTGGCACTGGCCTCGGCGCTGCGGCACAGCATCGGGGTGCTCAGCGCGCGCGGATCGCATCACCCGGTGCGGGTGCAGATCGATCCACTGCACATCGGTTAGCGAGCGGGCCGGGCCGGTCTCACCACGGCACGAGTTGGATCATGCCGGGCGCCCTGGGCTGCGCCGGCGGGGGTTCTGCGGGACTGCCATTGTCGGCGTTCCCACCGCCGCCCTCGCCGCCTGGACCGCCGTTCCCCCCGCCGCTGCCGCCGGTGGCACCGCCCGGCTGTGGACCTGCGGGAGCCGGTAGGTCTTGCGGTGGCGGTGGTGGCTGCTGCGGTGGCGGCGGCTGCGGCGGCGCCTCTGGGGGAGGCGGTGGTAATTGCTGTGGTGGCGGTGGCGGCTGTTGTCGGGGCGCTGGTTTCGGGACGGCGCCGGGCGAGCGGGGGATCTTCGCCTTGGGCGCCTTGGGCGGCGGAATCTTCGGCGGTTTCGGCTGCGACGCGTCACCTGTGGCTATGTCACCGACCGGTGAGCCGAGCGCTGCACCAATAGCGTCGGGGGTGTTGCCGCCCGAGACGGCCGTTCGGTAGTTCGCCACCACCACCAGAGGGGCGGGTTCGTGGGATTGCCGAGTGCGGCTGGCCGCCAGCGAGGCGATCTTGCCTTGATCGCCCGGACAGTAGACCTGCACCGCCGCCGCGATGAATCGGCTCATGGTGGCCGACAGTCGATCCGACTGTTCGCGTAGGTCCGGGTTCATTCCGTAGGCATCGTTGTTCAATCCGTCCAGCACGGTCTGCGCCGGTATGCCGTCCTCGAGTTTGAGGCAGACCTTATGGCCGGCGGCGACGACGGTCGCAATGTTGTCCATGGCGGGAATTTGTTTCTCTTGGAGCACCGCCAGAAACTGATCGTCCTGACTCGGATCCGCTGCCGCAACGCCGTACGACAGCATTGCGACGCCGATCGCCGTCGCCGCGACAATCGTGACGGCGTGGCACGTGGTGCTCGGGGTGAACATGGCGCGGTCCTCCGTTCGTGTCCGGACCGTGCCCGTCACCGGCCGCTGGGTGGGGAGGCCGCCACCGTTGCCTGAATTGACAATTGACCCAGGCAGAGGAAAACGGGCGGGGCGGTGGACGTTGTCTCCGCCGGAACTGTTTGTCGCTGCTGCGTGTGGTTGCTGGTCCGCGTCGGAGCGCAGCATGGGCATCTCGCAGAACTAGGCGAGAGCCTGCGCGTCGCTACGTGGGCTTGCCGCGATGGAACATCTGTTGCGCCTCCGTTTGATGGGCGGTGGCTGTCGACTCGGCAGCTGCCGTATTAAATCGTATACCGATATTTCATCACCGGAATTGGTATTGCCGCAAGAGTTTGTCGGTCGTCTTCTCGCGAGAAGAGGCCGACGAAGCGGAGATTGAGGCCCAACGGCCCTGCCGAATCGCCCCGTTTCGCAGTAATTTTGAGGGTGAGTCGGCTAGCCGGCTGGCCGGCCGATCAACATGGTTGGAGGGCTGTGATGTCACAAGTCAGAACGACACCCGGAATCGTGGTGGGTGTTGACGGATCGCCTGAATCCGACGCGGCGGTGGCTTGGGCGACGCACGAGGCGATCATGCGCCAATTGCCGATCACATTGCTGCATGTGGTGACTCCCCTGGAGACCGGTTGGCCCCCTGGGCCGGTAGTCGAGGGGATGCCCAGCTGGCAGGCCGACGAGGCGAACAAAATCCTGACGCGGGCCCGCAACGTGGTCGACGCCAGCCGGGGCGACGCCGCGCCGCCCGTGGTGCACGCCGAGATGGTCTACGCCCAGGTGGTCTCGACGCTGATCGGTGTCACTCGAAGTTGCTGGCTGACTGTCGTCGGCTCAACGGGATTGGGCGCGATCGGCCGCCTGCTGCTGGGCTCGGTGAGTACCAGCCTGATTCACCATGCACAGGGCCCGGTTGCGGTCATTCGCACCGATCGGGCTTGCGCGACAGATGCGCCAGTGGTGGTGGGTATCGATGGTTCGCCGGCCTCGGAGCGGGCAACGGCGCTGGCCTTTGACGAAGCTTCGTGCCGCGGAGTGCCGCTGGTGGCATTGCACGCGTGGAGTGACGTCGGAGTCATGCCGATCCTCAACGTGGACCGGCGCGATTATGAAGTCCAGGGACACGAGGTTCTCGCCGAACGCCTTGCGGGTTACCAAGAGCAATATCCCGATGTCTCGGTCGAGCGACGGGTGGTCTGCGACCACCCCGCCCGCTGGTTGATCAAGGCGGCCGAGGAGTCTCAGCTGGTGGTGGTCGGCAGCCGCGGTCGTGGCGGATTCGCCAGTCAGCTCTTGGGGTCGGTCAGTTCCGCGGTGGTTCAAGCCGCCGGGATTCCGGTGATCGTGGTCCGTCCCGCCGCGACATGACCTGCGGCCACGCCGGGGGCGGTCCGTTGACCGCCCCCAGACCCGGCCGCGATAGTTAACACTGGATGCCATGGAGTTCGACACCCACGGCGACGCGGATGCGCCGAAAGCGGCGCCCTACGTCGCGGCCCACGAGACGCACTCCGGCGTGGTCGTTTTGGCCGGCGATCGCGCCTACAAGGCCAAGAAGCCGGTGCAGACCGACTTTCTGGACTTCCGGACGGTCGAGCAGCGCGAAGAGGCGTGCACGCGGGAAGTTCAACTCAACAGCCGAATTGCCGCTGACAGCTACTTTGGGGTTGCCCATCTCAGTGGCGCTTCTGGAGCGGCCCCCGAACCGATCATCGTGATGCGGCGTTATCACGACGACGACCGGTTGGCGTCGTTGGTCAAGCGCGGCGCGCCCGTGGAGGCGGTGCTCGACAGCATCGCCGGCGTGCTGGCCGACTTCCACGATCGTGCCGATCGCGGCCGACGAATCAGCCTGCAGGGTAAGCCCGAGGCGATCTACCAACGGTGGTTCGACAACTTCCCGACACTGCACCGCCATGCCGACACGGCCGTGCCCGCCGAGTCGGTGCGGCGCGTTGAGGACCTCGCCGCCGCGTACCTTGCCGGCCGGGCGGATCTGTTCGCTCAGCGCATCGACGAGGGCTGCATAGTCGATGGCCATGCCGACCTGCTCGCCGACGACATCTTCTGGACCGACAACCGGCCGGTGCTGCTCGACTGCCTGGAGTTCAGTGACGACCTGCGCTTCGTCGACCGCATCGACGACGCTGCGTTCCTTGCCATGGATCTGGAGTTCCTCGGACGCAAGGATCTTGGCGACTACTTCCTGGACCGCTACGCCGGCTATTCGGGCGACACCGCGCCGTCGTCGCTGCGAGATTTCTATATCGCCTACCGTGCGGCCGTGCGGGCCAAGGTCGACTGCGTGCAGCTGACCCAGGGCAAGTCCGGGGCCGAGGCGGCAGCGGCGCGCCACCTGGCCATCGCGCTGAACCATCTCGAGAGCGGCGCCATTCGACTGGCGCTCGTCGGTGGCGGTCCCGGAACCGGGAAATCCACGCTGGCCCGAAAACTCGCAGAAAAGGTCGGGGCTGTGACGCTGTCCACCGATGACGTGCGTAAGGAACTGCACGAATCCGGGCAGCTCAGCGGGGAACCCGGCTCCCTCGGCGCCGGTTTGTACGACCCGACCAATGTCGCCGCCGTCTACCGGGCGATCCTGCATCGGGCGGGTCGGTACCTGGCCGGCGGTCAGTCGGTGATCCTCGACGGGACCTGGCGCGATCCGCAGGTCCGCGCCGAGGCGCTCCGCCTAGCGATCGACAAACACGCCGCGACCACCGAGATTCAGTGTGTGGTGCCCGATGATGTCGCCGCCGACAGAATCAGAAGCAGGACACCGGGGAACTCCGATGCGACACCGCAGATCGCGGCGGCACTGACCGCTCAAGACTTCGAGTGGGACACCGCGCACCGTGTCGACACGGCGCGACCGCTCGATGATTGCGTGCGGGAGGCTCAGGAGCTGTGGCGCGCCGCCATCCCGACGGCGGGGCTAACGCACTGAGATATCGACGTCGTCCAGCTGCGCGGCGGGTTCCCCGCCAGCCGCGGTGAACGCGGTCAGGGCATTTACCAGCCCGCGGCGCTCCTTGGTCGGCAACGTCTCCACGATGCGGGCGATTGCTCCACGTCGCTGGGCGGTGACCTGACGCACGACGTCGCGCCCGCGTGGCGTCAGGTCGGCGACCAGTTCGCGTCGTGACGTGGGGTGCGGCAGTCGATCGATCAGCCCCGCGCCGACGAGTCGATCGACCATCCGCCCGGTCGTTGAGGGCTGGACGCCAAGCAAGCTTGCAAGTGTCGCCAGGTTCATTGCGCCGCGGTTAGAGAGGATCACCAGTGTCCGGAACTGGGGGATCGTGATGGCCTCGTTCACTTGGGCGATCGACTGTGCCGAGATGGCCACCAACAGTCGTGAGGCGGTGAGCAGTGCATCGGTGATCGCATCGACGGAGTCGTCGCGTGCCGCCACGTCTGCCATGGCCATCAGCACTTCCTCGGGTCAGGTCCCGCCGGACAAGATCAGTTAGTAAGAGCCATTGTTACATGGCAATACTGTTGCAATAAGCATGATTTGTGGGTCCACGAGGGTGATAGCCCTGGCCGCCGGCTGTGTCTGATTGCTGGCCGGCCAGGGCGCCGGGGAGGCCTACTTCGCAGCTCATTGCTTTCGCGCGGTGAGAAGCAGGTACTGCCAGCCCATGACTCCGTGGTGCAGATGATGTTGAGCGAGTTCGGTGAGTTGGGCGTCGAGAGCGGCGACCAGCGTGGGATTGTTGCCGATGGTGCGGTAGGCGTCGATGGTCGGACCGTAGTGGGTCTTGAAGTAGTCGTGAACTGCCTGGGCGGTGGCAAAACGGTCCACCACAAGCATGCATCGCCGGGCTTGGATGATGCTGGCTCCGGCGCCGAAGAGATTGCCGACGTAGTCGTCCCGCCCCCACAACGCCGCTGGTGGGATGCCTGGAGTCTGGGTGGGGCGATAGGGCCTGATCGCCGCCAGCATCCGCCCGAAGAACCCTTCCGGAGTCCAGTTCGCCAGCGCAATCGTGCCGCCGGGGCGGCAGACCCGGATCAGCTCATCGGCAGCGCGTTGGTGATCAGGAGCGAACATCACCCCGATCCCCGACAGGACCGCGTCGAACTCGTTGTCGGCGAACGGCAATGCCTGTGCATCGGCCTCTCGCCACTGGATCGCCACGTTGTGCTCGATGGTCCGCAACTGCGATCGTTGCAGCAATTCCGGGGTGAGGTCGCTGGAAACCACGGTCGCGCCGGTCAGCGCGGCCGGGATCGAGATGTTGCCAGATCCGGCCGCCACGTCTAGTACACGATCACCTGCCCTGATACCGCTGGCATCAACCAGAACCGGGCCGATCGGAGCCATGACCTGTTCGGCCATCAGCGCGTAATCGCCCATCGCCCACATATTCCGGTGGTTCGTGAGGCTTTCCGCCGCGGTGGGGTAGTCAACGGTCATCTGGGCCTCCTGTTGAGGGGATGTGGTGTGCCGACGCCGTTGTCGCGCGGCTCGTCGCGCTACCGCGAGATCAATGCCGCTCCTTTCAGTGATAGTTGTAAATAGTTGCTATACGCAATAGTAGTTATCTGCTAATGATCTGTGGGGTGTCTGTGCCCACGTAGGAACGGCACGTATCGATGGGAATGCCCGGATTTGGCTGGGCCTTTCCCGTGCTGGCGAAACGCCCTAAGCGACTTCCCTAAACTGTCCCGGTGCGCATTGTCTTCGCCGGCACCCCGGAAACCGCGTTGCCGTCGTTGCAACGGTTGATCGACTCGCCGCGCCACGACGTGGTAGCGGTCCTGACCCGGCCCGACGCGGCGTCCGGCCGGCGGGGGACCCCGCAGCCGTCTCCGGTTGCCCGTCTGGCCCTCGACCACGGCATTCCGGTGCTGCGGCCGGCCCAGCCCAACGCACCTGAGTCGGTGGCGGAGCTGACCGAACTGGCGCCGGAGTGCTGCCCGGTGGTGGCCTATGGGGCGTTACTGCGCGACGCGTTGCTGGCGGTGCCGACGCACGGCTGGGTCAACCTGCACTTCTCCCTGCTGCCGGCCTGGCGTGGTGCGGCCCCGGTGCAGGCCGCGATCGCCGCCGGTGACGAGGTGACGGGCGCGACGACGTTTCAGATCGAGCCGGAACTGGACTCCGGGCCGGTCTACGGGGTCGTGACCGAGACGATCCGGGCCGATGACACCGCGGGTGAACTGCTGGGCCGGCTGGCGGTTTCGGGTGCCGAACTGCTGGCGGCGACCCTCGACGGCATCGCAGACGGAGCGCTGCACGCGGTGCCGCAACCGAGCGATGGGGTCAGCTACGCATCGAAGATCAGCGTCGATGACGCACGGGTGCGCTGGGAGCTTCCGGCCGCGGTGATCGAGCGCCGAATCCGCGCCGTCACCCCGAATCCGGGTTCTTGGACCATGATCGGCGACCTGCGCGTCAGAGTCGGTCCCGTCGGACTTGCCGATGATGGGCCAGCAGGACTGCCCCCCGGGGATATTCATGTCGACCGGCGACACGTGTGGGTCGGTACCGGCTCGGTTCCGGTGCGGTTGGGTCAGATCCAGCCACCCGGAAAGAAGCTCATGGACGCCGCGGACTGGGCGCGCGGCGCCCGGCTCGACGCCGAGGTGCGGGCGTCATGACCGGACCGCAACGCGGGCAGCGTCGGCCACAGCGTCCCCAGGACGGCCCACGCAAATCCCGCCGCAAGCCCCTGGACCCGGCTCGCCGCGCCGCATTCGATGTGCTGCAGGCGGTTTCTCAACGCGATGCCTACGCCAACCTGGCGCTTCCGGCGCTGCTGGCCGAACGCGGAATCACCGGCCGCGACGCCGCTTTCGCCACGGAACTGACCTATGGCACCTGCCGGGTGCGTGGACTGCTCGACGCCATCATCGGCGCGGCGGCGCAGCGCGAGCCCGAGACGATCGACCCCGTGCTGCTGGATCTGCTGCGGCTGGGCAGCTATCAGCTATTGCGGACCCGAGTCGAACCGCACGCCGCGGTATCGACCACAGTCGATCAGGCTGCCCTCGAATTCGACTCCGCGCGAGGGGGTTTCGTCAACGGCGTGCTGCGTACCATCAGTACGCGCGACGAGCAATCCTGGACCGCAGAACTGGCACCGCACGCCGACAGTGACCCGATCGGCCACGCCGCCTTCATCCGTGCCCATCCCCGCTGGATCGCGCAGGCGTTCGCCGACGCGCTGGGGGCCGCTGCCGGTGAACTCGACGCGGTGCTGGCCAGTGACGACGAGCGCCCCCGGGTGCACCTCGCGGCGCGGCCGGGCGCCCTGACCGCGGCCGAGTTGGCCGCCGAGGCGGACGGCGAGATCGGCCGGTATTCGCCCTACGCCGTCTATCTGCCTGGCGGTGACCCCGGAAAGCTCGAGGCGGTGCGTGCCGGTCAGGCCCTGGTCCAAGACGAGGGCAGCCAGCTGGTGGCACGCGCGCTCGCGCTGGCCCCGGTCGACGGTGACACCGGCCGGTGGCTGGACCTGTGTGCCGGACCGGGCGGCAAGACGGCGCTGCTGGCCGCGCTCGGTGCACAGACCGGGGCGCGGGTGACCGCGGTGGAGCAGGCCCCGCATCGGGCCGCAATGGTCGCCGAGAACACCCGCGGCCTGGACGTGGAGGTGCTGACCGCCGACGGCCGCGATTCAGGCCTGCACCCCGGCTTCGACCGGGTGCTGGTCGACGCGCCCTGCACCGGCCTGGGCGCCCTGCGCCGGCGGCCCGAAGCCCGTTGGCGCCGTCTGCCTGCCGACATCCCGGTACTGGCGAAACTGCAGCGTGAATTGCTGGCAGCGGCGATCGGACTGACCCGGCCGGGGGGAGTGGTGCTGTACGCGACATGCTCGCCGCACCTGGCCGAAACGGTCGGTGTGGTGGCTGACGCACTGCGGCGGTATTCGGTGCGGGCGTTGGACACTCGGGAGCTGTTCGCGCCGGTCGAGGAGCTCGGAGACGGACCGCACGTGCAGCTGTGGCCGCACCGGCACGGGACCGACGCCATGTTCGCTGCGGCGCTACAAGTAATCTGAGCGCATGTCACGAGCCATGATCGCGCCGTCGATCCTGTCGGCCGATTTCGCCCGCCTCGCCGATGAGGTCGCCGCTGTCAAGGGTGCGGACTGGCTGCACGTTGATGTGATGGACGCCCATTTCGTTCCGAACCTGACCCTGGGCCTGCCGGTGGTACAGAGTCTGCTGGCGGCCACCGACATCCCGATGGACTGCCATCTGATGATCGAGGATCCGGGCCGCTGGGCGCCGCCTTACGCCGAGGCCGGCGCCTACAACGTCACGTTCCACGCCGAGGCCACCGACAACCCGGTCGCCGTTGCCCGCGACATCCGCGCCGCCGGCGCCAAAGCCGGACTCAGCATCAAGCCCGGCACGCCACTGGAGCCCTACCTGGAGATCCTGCGGGACTTCGACACCCTGCTGGTGATGTCGGTGGAGCCCGGGTTCGGCGGGCAGTCCTTCATTCCCGAGGTGCTCAGCAAGGTGCGCGCCGTGCGCAAGCTGGTCGATTCCGGGGAGCTGAGCATCCTGGTGGAGATCGACGGCGGCATCAACGCCGACACCGTCGAACAGGCCGCGGAAGCCGGCGTCGACTGCTTCGTCGCCGGCTCGGCCGTCTACAGCGCCGCTGACCCGGGCGCCGCCGTTGAATCACTGCGCCGTCAGGCTCTGGCGGCGTCACCCCACCTGCGCGCATGAGCGCCAAAGGCGACGGCGAGCATGCCGTCGACCATGACGCCGCGATGCTGTTGGCGATCGAACAGGCGCAGCGGGTCAAGGGGAACACGTACCCCAATCCACCGGTGGGCGCGGTCATTCTGGACCGCGACGGCCGGGTGGTCGGCGTCGGGGGGACCCGCCCGACCGGTGAGGCGCACGCCGAGGTGGTGGCGCTGCGCCGGGCCGGTGAGCTGAGCGTCGGCGGTACGGCGGTCGTCACGCTCGAGCCGTGCGATCACCACGGCAGAACCCCGCCGTGCGTTGATGCGCTGCTGGCCGCTGGGGTGGCGCAGGTGGTCTACGCCGTTGCGGACCCCAACCCGGACGCGGGGTGCGGGGCGGTACGACTGGCCGATGCGGGCGTTCAGGTGATCTCCGGGGTGCAGGCCACAGCCGTGAGCACCGGGCCGTTGCGGGAGTGGCTGCACAAGCAGCGCACCGGCCGGCCGCACGTCACGTGGAAATACGCCACCAGCATCGACGGTCGCAGCGCGGCCGCCGACGGTTCCAGCCAGTGGATCACCAGCGAGGCGGCCCGGGCTGACCTGCACCGCCGTCGGGCGGCAGCCGACGCCATCGTGGTCGGCACCGGCACCGTGCTCGTCGACGACCCCACACTGACGGCACGGCTGCCCGACGGCACCCTGGCCGACCGTCAGCCGTTGCGGGTGGTGGTGGGCCAGCGGGAGATCTCCGCGGACGCGCACGTGCTCAACGACGACTCGCGCACCATGGTGATCCGTACCCACGACCCGGCCGAGGTACTGCGAGCGCTTTCAGACCGCACCGATGTGCTGCTCGAGGGCGGCCCCACGTTGGCCGGGGCATTCCTGCGGGCGGGAGCGATCGACCGCATCCTGGCCTACGTGGCGCCGATCCTGCTGGGCGGACCGGTCACCGCCGTCGACGACGTGGGCGTGCCCAACATCGCCCGGGCACTGCGCTGGCGATTCGACACCATGGAGCAGATCGGCCCCGATCTGCTGCTCAGCTTGGTGCCGCACTAGCGGCCACACCGCTCACCGCGAGATGGCGGCCTCCGGCTCGGGCACTTCGGGATCTTCGGCGTGAACGTCGTTGCTGCCGATGAACAATCCGAGCACCGCGCCCACCACACAGATGATGGCGGTGATCCCGAAGATCTCGCCGTACATCATCGCGAAGGCCAGCTTGGAGTTGGCCGCGGTGCCGGCCATCTTCTCGGCCAGGCTGCCGCCGGGCATCTTGGGCAGGCCGGCCAGGATCTGGTTGAACCGGTACAGGCCCCACGCCGACAGGGCGGCCATGCCGATCAGCATTCCGGTCATCCGGGCCACCACCACGCCCGCCGCGGCGATGCCGTGCTCCCGCGGCGGCACCACGCGCATGACCGCTGAGGTCAGCGGGCCGATCACCACGCCCAGACCGAAGCCGGCCAGGATCTGGTCGGTGTGTGCCGCCGGAAGGCTCAGGCCGAGTAGCTCGTGGTGGTAGGCCATCAGGTCCACCGGCCACTTCGAGATCAGCCAGTAGCCCCCGGCGGCGATCAGCAGTCCGACGAACGTCACCAGCCGGTCACCGACCGTGGTGGCTATCGCGCCGCCCACCACGGCGCCGATGGGCAGGGCTGCCAGGAACCACAGCAGCAGCATCGCCGCCTCGTTCTGGGTCTTTCCGAGCACGCCCTGGCCGAACAGCTCGACGTCAACCAGGGTCACCATCAACGCGGCTCCGGCACACAGCGAGGAGCCCAGTGCGGCCAGAAACGGGCCCATCCGGGCGCCGGCCGGGTCGAGCAGCTTCGTCGGCGATTTGATCTCCCAGACCACGAACGCCACCAGCGCGATCGCCGCAACCAACAGGTACGCGGCACCGTGGTTGGGCAGCGCCTGCTTGGCGCTGGGGTCGGGGTTGTACAGACCGATCGTCAGCAGACCCAGGATCACCGCCAGCAGCAGTCCGCCGACCACATCGACACGCTCTCGGGGGCCGTCCGTGGACTGCGGCGGCAGACTGAAGTGGATCAGCACCATGGCCAGCACGGTCAGCGGCACGTTGATCCAGAACACGTCACGCCAGCTGGTCAGCGCCCAGACGATGAAGATGCCGTACAGCGGACCCAGCACGCTGCCCAGTTCCTGGGCGCCGGCGATCCAGCCCAACACCGCCGACCGGCGGCGTTGCGCCCACAGGTCGGCACCGAGGGCGAACGTCACCGGCAACAGCGCCCCGGCCGCGACACCCTGGATGGTGCGGCCGACTACCAGCATCGTCAAGTCGGTCGACATTGCCGTCACCACCGAGCCGATGGCGAACGTGGCCAGGCTGACCTGCAGCAGCAGCTTGCGGCCGAACCGGTCGGAGGCCCGGCCCAGCAGCGGCATCGCGGCGATGTAGCCGAGCAGGTAACAGGTGATGATCGGGGTCAGCTGCTGGATCTTGTTGATCGGGATGCCCACACCCGCCGGCTGCGGAGCCATGATGTCGCGCATGATCGTGACCACGACATAGGTGTCGAGGGCTCCGAGCAGGACGGCGAGGCTACCCGCGCTGATCGCCAGCGTGCGGTTGACCCGCATTACGCTCCCGCCGGCTTCTCAATCGTGACCGGCGCGTTCCAGTTCGACAGGGTCATCTGGATGGAGTTGCCCGCGCTGGGGTTGAGCTGGGCCTGGACCAGCTGGTGGTCGCCATCCTCTTGGATCCAGACCGTGGCCGGCGTCGGCGCGGTGGCCTTCAGCTGCGGCGCGAGGGCGTTCACGGCGTCGACGGACGCGTTGCCGGTGACCCGGACGGCCTTCTGGCCGTTGATGGTGTCGCGGCCGGCGGCCTTCGCGTCAGCCAGGTTGGACAGCATGTTGGCCAAGCCCTTCTCCGGGCTCAGAATCGCGGCAACGTCGTAGATCTTGTCGGCGGAGCCGTAGTTGTCGTAGTCGTCGCCGGTGATCGCCGCGTAGAGGTCGCCGTCGATCACGATGAACTTGGCGTCCACATCCGAGCCCAGCATCATGATGGTCGCGCTGCCCTTGGCCGCGGTGGTCGGCTGGGTGGTCAGGTCACCCTCGAGGGTCTTGACCGGGAGGTTTTTGATCTGGCCGGTCACCGAGAGCGCCAGGTGCGCGCTCTTGAGGTTGGCGGTGGTGGTGGCCGATTCCTTGACCAGCGTCGTCGCGTCCGGCAACGGTCCGCCGGCATCCTTGGAAGAACAGCCGGCGAACAGCGCGGCGGCAGTGGTCGCGGTGGCCAGGGCGATGAGAAGTCTGCGCATGGGGGACATCGTATAGAGGCCGCCGGATCGAGGTAGGGCAGCGTAGACATAGCCTGTTGTGATGTTCACCGGAATCGTCGAGGAGCTGGGCGAGCTGGTCGGCCGGGAGGATCTCGCCGACGCTGCGCGCCTGGTCATCCAGGGTCCCACCGTCACCTCCGACGCACGCCACGGCGACTCGATCGCCGTCAACGGCGTGTGCCTGACCGTGGTCGAGGTACAACCCGGCGGCCGGTTCAGCGCCGACGTGATGCGCGAGACGCTGGAACGGTCCAGTCTGGGATCGTTGCAGGTCGGCAGCCCGGTGAACCTGGAACGTGCGGCCGCGCTGAACAGCAGACTGGGCGGCCACATCGTGCAGGGCCACGTCGACGGGACCGGGCAGGTCCTGGCCCGCACCCGCGGGCAGCACTGGGAAGTGGTGCGGATCGGGTTGCCGGCGTCGCTGGCGCGCTACGTGGTGGAGAAGGGCTCTATCACCGTGGACGGAACCTCGCTGACGGTGTCCGGGCTGGGTGCTGACCCCGACGATTTCTTTGAAGTCTCGCTGATTCCGACCACGCTGGAGCTGACCACCCTGGGACGGGCGCCGGTCGGCACGGTGGTCAATCTCGAGGTGGACGTGATCGCCAAGTACGTCGAGCGACTGGTGACAAAGCCCACGGAATGAGTCCACGGCGCGAACCGTGGGTCCGGGGTGGTTCATACTGGATGGGCGGGTTGCGCCGACGGGGCGCTTTCCGACGGCGAAACCAAGGTGGCACAGATGACGAAGTTGGACACCGTCGAGCGGGCGGTTGCCGACATCGCGGCCGGCAAGGCCGTCGTCGTCATCGACGACGAAGACCGCGAGAACGAAGGCGATCTGATCTTCGCCGCCGAGAAGGCCACCCCCGAGCTGGTGGCGTTCATGGTCCGCTACACCTCCGGCTATCTGTGCGTGCCCCTGGACGGCGCCATCTGCGACCGGCTGGGCCTGCTGCCGATGTATGCGGTGAACCAGGACAAGCACGGCACCGCCTACACCGTCACCGTCGACGCGAAAAACAACGTGGGGACCGGGATTTCGGCTTCCGACCGGGCCACCACGATGCGGCTGTTGGCCGACCCGGGTAGTGTCGCCGACGACTTCACCCGTCCGGGTCACGTGGTGCCGCTGCGGGCCAAGGACGGTGGGGTACTGCGCCGGCCCGGCCACACCGAGGCCGCCGTCGACCTGGCCCGGATGGCCGGCCTGCAGCCCGCCGGCGCGATCTGCGAGATCGTCAGCCAGAAGGACGAGGGCGCCATGGCCCAGACCGAAGAGCTGCGGGTCTTCGCCGACGAGCACGGCCTGGCCCTGATCTCCATCGCCGACATGATCGAGTGGCGGCGCAAGCACGAAAAGCACATCGAGCGGGTCGCTGAGGCTCGCATCCCGACCCGCCACGGCGAGTTCCGGGCGGTCGGCTACACCAGCATCTACGAGGACGTCGAGCATGTCGCGCTGGTTCGCGGCGAGATCGCCGGGCCGAACAACGACGGCGACGACGTGCTGGTTCGCGTGCACTCGGAGTGCCTGACCGGCGACGTTTTCGGCTCCCGGCGCTGCGACTGTGGACCGCAGCTGGACGCGGCACTGGCGATGGTCGCGCAGGAGGGCCGCGGGGTGGTGCTCTACATGCGCGGGCACGAGGGGCGCGGCATCGGGCTGCTGCACAAGCTGCAGGCCTACCAGCTGCAGGACGCCGGCGACGACACCGTCGACGCCAACCTCAAACTGGGGCTGCCGGCCGACGCCCGCGACTACGGAATCGGGGCGCAGATCCTTTCGGATCTCGGTGTTCGTTCGATGCGGCTGCTCACCAACAACCCGGCCAAGCGCGTCGGGCTGGACGGCTACGGCCTGCACATCATCGAGCGGGTGCCGCTGCCGGTGCGAGCCAACTCCGAGAACATCCGCTACCTGCTGACCAAGCGTGACCGGATGGGTCATGAACTGACCGGCTTGGAGGATTTCGACGAATCCTCCCACCTGCCGGACGAGTTCGGCGGGGCGCTGTAGATGAGTCCAGCCGCAGGAGTGCCGGATATGCCGGCGCTCGACGCCTCTGGTGTGCGTCTGGCGATCGTGGCCAGCACCTGGCACACCCGTATCTGTGACGCACTGCTGGCCGGGGCCCGCAAGGTGGCCGCCGACGCAGGTATCGCCGAACCGACGGTGGTCCGGGTGCTCGGGGCGATCGAGATCCCGGTGGTGGCGCAGGAAGTGGCCCGAAACCATGACGCCGTCGTCGCTTTGGGAGTCGTGATCCGTGGCGCCACACCGCATTTCGACTATGTGTGTGACGCAGTGACCCAGGGCCTGACCCGGGTGTCGCTGGACGCGTCGACCCCGGTGGCCAACGGCGTGCTCACCGTCAACGATGAGGCGCAGGCGCTGGACCGCGCCGGATTGCCCGACTCGACCGAGGACAAGGGTGCTCAGGCAGCTGCCGCAGCGCTCAGTACGGCGCTGACCCTGCGCGAGCTTCGCGCCGCGCTGTGACGCCCGGGGCCGGATCCCCGCGCTGGGATCTTCAGGTACGTCCGCGCATGATGCGCTTTGGCGTATGGATCGTCGCGATCCTGATCGTGACCATCCACGTCGTGGTGAGCGTGTTGCTGACAATCCGCGCCAGCGGCGTGATCTTTCGTACCTATGACCGGGTGGCGGTCGTGGTGTTGGGCCTGATCGTGGCCGGCGCGCTGCTGCTGTTGACGCGGGCCCGCGTGCGGGCGGGCGAATCCGGGGTGTCGGTCCGCAACGCGCTCGGGGACCGGCTGGTTCCCTGGTCCGAGGTCGTCGGCGTGTCCTTCCCGGCGGGCAAGCGCTGGGCCCGGCTGGAGTTGCCCGACGACGAATACATTCCGCTGGTGGCCATCCAGTCCGCCGACAAAGAGCACGCCGTGCAGGCCATGCGGGAGTTGCGGGCCCTGGTCGTGCGCTACCGGCCCGCCCCACCGCCCGCCGGTTAGCCTTGTAGTCGTGCCAGACCCCGCGACCTATCGTCCGGCGCCCGGGTCCATTCCCCTCGCGCCCGGCGTCTACCGGTTCGTCGACCCGCACGGCCGGGTCATCTATGTGGGCAAGGCGAAAAGCCTGCGGTCGCGGCTGACGTCGTACTTCGCCGACATCGCCGGCCTGCACCCGCGGACCCGCCAGATGGTGACTACCGCCGCCAAGGTGGAGTGGACGGTGGTGGGCACCGAGGTCGAGGCACTCCAGCTGGAATACAACTGGATCAAGGAGTTCGACCCGCGGTTCAACGTCCGCTACCGCGACGACAAGACCTACCCGGTGCTGGCGGTCACCAGAGGCGAGGAGTACCCGCGGCTGATGGTCTACCGCGGGCCGCGCCGCAAGGGGGTGCGCTACTTCGGGCCGTACTCGCACGCCTGGGCGATTCGCGAGACCCTGGACCTGCTGCTGCGGGTCTTTCCGGCCCGCACCTGTTCGGCCGGTGTGTTCAAGCGTCACCAGCAGATCGGCCGGCCCTGCCTGCTCGGCTACATCGGCAAGTGCTCGGCGCCGTGCATCGGCCGGGTCAGCGCGCCAGAGCACCGGCGGATCGTGGACGACTTCTGCGACTTCCTCGCCGGCAAGACCGACCGGCTGGTCCGCAGTCTCGAGCAGCAGATGCTGGCGGCCTCCGATGAACTGGACTTCGAGCGGGCCGCACGCCTGCGCGACGACGTCGCCGCGCTGAAACGCGCCCTGGAGAAGCAGGCCGTGGTGCTCGGCGACGGCACCGACGCCGACGTGGTTGCATTCGCCGACGACGAACTGGAAGCAGCCGTTCAGGTGTTTCACGTGCGCGGCGGACGGGTGCGCGGCCAACGCGGCTGGATCGTTGAGAAGCCCGGCGACCCCGGCGATGCCGAGAGCTCGCTGGAACAGCTGGTCGAGCAGTTCGTCACCCAGTTCTACGGCGACCAGGCCGAATTGGAAGGCGCGGCCGACGAGCCGACCAACCCGGTACCGCGCGAGGTGCTGGTGCCCTGCCTGCCGGCAAACGCCGACGAGCTGACCAGCTGGCTCTCTGAGCTGCGGGGCTCACGGGTCTCGCTGCGGGTGCCGCTGCGCGGCGACAAGCGGGTGCTGGCTGAGACCGTCGAGCGCAATGCCAAAGATGCGCTGCAGCAACACAAGATGAAGCGGGCCGGGGATTTCACGGCCAGATCTGCTGCACTGCAGAACATTCAGGAGTCCCTGGGCCTGCCCGACGCTCCGTTGCGCATCGAGTGCGTCGACATCAGTCATGTGCAGGGCACCGACGTGGTCGGGTCGCTGGTGGTGTTCGAGGACGGATTGCCCCGCAAGTCGGACTACCGTCATTTCGCGATTCGGGAGGCCGCCGGCGAGGGGCGCTCCGATGATGTGGCCTCGATCGCCGAAGTGACCCGTCGTCGGTTCCGTCGGCATCTGGACGCCGAAGTTCTTGCCCCGGAAGGAAAATCGCGTAAGTTCGCCTATCCGCCCAATCTCTACGTGGTGGACGGCGGCGCCCCGCAGGTCAATGCCGCAGCGGCGGTGCTGGCCGAGCTGGGCATCACCGATGTCGCGACCATCGGCCTGGCCAAACGGCTGGAGGAGGTGTGGGTGCCCTCCGAGCCGGACCCGATCATCCTGCCGAGACAGAGCGAAGGGCTCTACCTGTTGCAGCGGATTCGGGACGAGGCGCACCGGTTCGCGATCACCTACCACCGCAGTAAGCGGTCCAAGCGGATGACGGAGTCGGTGCTGGATGCGGTGCCTGGGCTCGGCGAGCATCGGCGCAAGGTGCTGATCTCCCATTTCGGTTCGGTGGCACGACTGAAAGGGGCTACCGTCGAAGAGCTCACCTCCATCCCGGGAATCGGTGCGGCGACCGCCGCCGCTGTTCTCGAGGCGCTGGGAGCTGACGGTGCGGCGGGTGCCGCTGAACAGCAACGGATGTCGGGATGACTACGGACTCACCGAACGGCGTGCGGGAGCGCGATGTTGGCGGCCCCGGAGACGGCGCCGGTATCGACGTTGTCTTGGTGACCGGACTGTCCGGAGCGGGGCGCGGCACCGCGGCGAAAGTACTGGAGGACCTCGGCTGGTACGTCGCCGACAACCTGCCACCGGACCTGATCACCCGCATGGTGGATCTGGGGCTGGCGGCCGGTTCCCGGATCACCCAGCTGGCGGTCGTGATGGATGTGCGCTCGGCCGGTTTCACCGGCGACCTGGACTCGGTGCGTACCGAACTGGCCACCCGCGGCATCAACCCGCGCGTGCTGTTCATGGAGGCCAGCGACGACGTACTGATCCGCCGCTACGAGCACAACCGCCGCAGTCACCCTCTGCAGGGTCAGCAGACCCTCACCGAGGGCATCGCGGCCGAGCGGATCATGCTGGCGCCGGTGCGCGCGGTCGCCGACCTTGTCATCGATACCTCGGTGCTCAGCGTGCGCGAACTGCGCGAGAGCATCGAGGAGATGTTCGGCGGTGACGCCGTCATCGCTCCCACGTCCATCACGGTGGAGTCCTTCGGTTTCAAGTACGGCCTACCGATGGACGCCGACATGGTCATGGACGTGCGCTTCCTGCCCAACCCGCACTGGGTCGACGAACTACGTCCACACACCGGGCAGCATCCGGCGGTGCGCGACTATGTGCTGAGCCAGCCGGGCGCCGATGAGTTCCTTGCCGGCTACCACCGGTTGCTGGCCCTGGTGGTCGGCGGCTACAGACGAGAGGGAAAGCGGTACATGACCCTGGCCATCGGGTGCACCGGCGGCAAGCACCGCAGCGTGGCCATCGCCGAGGCGTTGGCGCGGCTGTTGGATTCCCAGGACGGCAACGACGAGCTTTCGGTGCGGGTGCTGCACCGGGATCTGGGCCGCGAATGAGCGTTGAGCCCGCGAATGGCAACCCGAGCATCGTCGCGCTCGGTGGTGGGCACGGCCTGTACGCGACACTGTCGGCCGCCCGCCGGCTGACACCCCACGTCACTGCGGTGGTGACCGTTGCCGACGACGGCGGCTCCTCGGGCCGGCTGCGCGGTGAACTGGACGTGGTGCCGCCCGGGGACCTGCGCATGGCACTGGCGGCGCTGGCCTCGGACACCCCGACGGGCCAGCTGTGGGCGACCATCTTGCAGCACCGCTTCGGCGGCAGCGGCGCCCTCGCGGGGCATCCGATCGGCAACCTGCTGCTGGCCGGCCTCAACGAGGTGCTCGCCGACCCGGTCGCCGCACTCGACGAACTCGGCCGGATGCTGGGCGTCAAGGGGCGGGTGCTGCCGATGTGCCCGATCGCGCTGCAGATCGAAGCCGACGTGGCCGGGCTGGAAGCCGACCCGCGACTGTTCCGGCTGATTCGGGGGCAGGTGGCCATCGCGACCACCCCGGGGAAGGTGCGCCGGGTGCGGCTGCTGCCCGGCAATCCGCCGGCGACCCGCCAAGCGGTGGACGCCATCATGTCCGCGGACCTGGTGGTGCTCGGCCCGGGCTCGTGGTTCACCAGCGTGATCCCGCACCTGCTGGTCCCGGGATTGGCGTCGGCGCTGCAGAACACCACCGCCCGCCGCGCCCTGGTGCTCAACCTGGTGGCCGAACCGGGGGAGACCGCGGGGTTCTCCGTGGAGCGCCACCTACACGTATTGGCACAACATGCGCCCGGTTTCACCGTGGACCACATCATCATCGATGCAGGCCGGGTGCCCAGTGAGCGCGAACGCGAGCAGCTGCGGCGTGCCGCCACATTGTTCGCTGCCGAGGTTCAGTTCGTGGACGTGGCCCGACCTGGTACACCTTTACATGACCCAGGAAAGTTGGCAGCGGCGCTGGACGGGGTTCGGAGCATCGACGCATCGACGTTGACCGTTCCGACACCGGTCGCGACGCAGGCCGAGGGCGGGGGCCGGCAATCCGGCGTGAGTGGACCGAGCAGGCTCGGGCCGGGAGGTGACAAGCCGTGGCGATGACGGCCGAAGTCAAGGACGAGCTGAGCCGTCTCGTGGTCAGTTCGGTGAGCGCGCGTCGCGCCGAGGTCGCGGCACTGCTGCGATTCGCCGGCGGGCTGCACATCGTGGCCGGTCGAGTCGTGGTCGAAGCCGAGGTGGACCTGGGGGTCATTGCGCGGCGGCTGCGCAAGGACATCTTCGACCTGTACGGCTACAACGCGATCGTGCATGTGCTGACGGCCAGTGGGATGCGCAAGAGTACCCGCTATGTGCTGCGCGTGACGAAGGACGGCGAAGCGCTGGCTCGCCAGACCGGGTTGTTGGACCTGCGCGGTCGCCCGGTGCGCGGTCTGCCTGCCCAGGTCGTCGGCGGCAGTGTCGCCGACGCCGAAGCCGCCTGGCGGGGAGCGTTTTTGGCGCACGGATCCCTGACCGAGCCCGGTCGCTCGTCGGCCCTGGAGGTGGGCTGCCCGGGCCCGGAGGCTGCCCTGGCGCTGGTCGGCGCGGCGCGGCGGCTCGGGGTCAGTGCCAAGGCCCGCGAGGTGCGGGGCGCGGATCGAGTCGTGGTGCGCGATGGCGAGGCGATCGGTGCGCTGCTGACCCGGATGGGTGCTCAGGACACCCGGCTGGTCTGGGAGGAGCGCCGGATCCGCCGCGAGGTGCGGGCGACCGCCAACCGGCTGGCCAACTTTGACGACGCGAACCTGCGCCGCTCCGCGCGGGCGGCCGTGGCGGCGGCGGCGCGGGTGGAACGGGCACTGGCGATCCTCGGCGACACCGTGCCCGATCACCTGGCCTCGGCGGGAAAGCTGCGGGTCGAGCACCGGCAGGCCTCCCTGGAGGAACTGGGCCGGCTGGCTGACCCGCCGATGACTAAAGACGCGGTGGCAGGGCGCATCCGGCGGCTGTTGTCGATGGCCGACCGCAAGGCCAAGCAGGACGGAATTCCCGACACCGAGTCCGCGGTCACCCCGGAGTTATTGGAAGACGCCTAGCCAAGCTGGCGCCTCGGCGATAGCCGTCAGTGGAAATGACTGAGCGACGGCCACATTTCGGCCCAGCTACCGCGCGGCTGCTGACACAGATAGATCGTGCGGTCGGTTTCCCAGGTGTGTCTGCCGTCGTCTGCGATAACAGTCGCCAAGGGTGTGACCTGCGACCAGTAGTCCAGCAGGTAACTGCGCGGGAAGTCGCCGACGCAGACCACGGTGTCCGGGCGGCCTTTCGGCGGACCCCACAGGGCGTAGTTGTTATGTGCGCTGTAAACCGGGTGCCGAAGGTCGGCGGCGGGCCCGAGGATGGTCAATGCACCGGCTTCGGTGTAGTAACCGGTGAAGATCGGAACGCGGGCGGGCAGGGAGGACGTTGCGGCAACCACCTGTTTGGCGAACTGCGGCCAGCCGTAAGTCGAGGCAAGCCATGGGTTGATCTGGCGCAATGCCTGGGCTGTCGAGACCGGAAGCACCGGCAGGCACAGCAGCACCGCGCCCACGAAAGACACCGCGAGCGTGGCCGCCCATCGCAGTGGCGGCCAGGCGCTTTCGCCCGGCTGGTCGGGACGCGAGCGGGCCATACGTGCGGATTCGACATACACCGCCCCGGCCGCGAACAGCACCGCGAATACCGGGGCGGCGTAGTAGGGCCTGCCGCTGGTGCAGGTGAAGACGACCACGGCCACGGCGACCACCGCCAATGCCCACCGATGCTCACGCCGGGCCGGTGAAGCCAGCCACCGGATCCCCGATACCCACAGCACCACCAGCAGCGGGCCGGCCAGTCCGATGGTCAGCAGCGGCAGTTGAACCAGCGAATCCAGAGTGTCGCGCGAATGTTGCGAGATCATCCGTGCGAACTGCAGATTCGGCCACCCATGCGCGGCCATCCACCAAAGATTCGGAGCGGCCAGCAGCAACGTAACGCCGGCGGCAAGCCAGGGGCCCGGCGTACGCAGCGCCGCACGCCGAAACATCACCAGGCCCACGGCGATTCCGGCAATCAGTACTACGGCGGTGTGCTTGTTCTCCAGCCCGATGCCGGCGACCGCGCCGGCAAGCAGCCACGGGGCTGCGGTGCCCAGGCGCAGTGCTCGCGCGACCAGTGCGAGCGCGGCCAGCCAGAGCAGTTGATCGGTGACCGTCGGGCCGAAATACATGGACAGGCCGACGAATGCCGGACAGGCTGCCACCGCAGCGGCGGCGATGACCTGTGCCAGACGCCGGCCGCCGAATTCCGCCGTCAGCAGTGCCGCCGACACGATGCAACCGACGTGTGCGGCGATGGCGAACAACCGCAGCGTCAGCAGACCACCGCCCGGGACCGCTTCGGCGATGTGCGCCAGCAGGGGCACCAGCGGGGGTTGGTCGACATATCCCCACGCCAGGTGGCGACCGCAGATGACGAAATAGAACTCGTCGGGGAACCAGCCATATCTGGTCGCTACCGCTAGGTGCACTGCGGCGGCCGTGGCCGCGACGATCGCCACCGGCAGCCGGGCCATCTTCGGCACCGGCTGCTGCGTCACCGCCAGGGAACCCGCACTCGTTGAATCGCTCACTGACCTGCCGCCGTCGACTGATACAGCGCACATCAGAGGATGCCCGCGGATGGAAGAAATTCTCTGACGCCAGATCCTAAGCCGGATACCGGGGCCGATAGGCCGTGGCCGGGCGGTGCGCTTCGTCGAGCAAACCGAAACTCCCATCCCGCGGCTGCGCCGACCGCTATAACTGAACGCGGCACACGCAGGGAGTGAGGACAGTATGGGGTTCATCAAACCGTCGGTTCCCGACGTCGACCCCGAAACATGGCGCGCCACCGGTTGGGCGACCCGGATCCAGGTCTGCAGCAGGCACTGGGCCGAACAGGGCTTCGGCACCCCGTCGGGGGTCTACCTGATCTACCTGCTCAAGATCGCGGCCTACGCCGTGGGCGCCGCGGCGGTCATCGCCCTGACGCCGGGCCTGGGCGGGCTCGGCCGCATCGCCGATTGGTGGACGCAGCCGATCGTCTATCAGAAGCTTGTCGTCTTCAGCCTGCTGTTCGAGATTCTGGGCCTGGGCTGCGGCTCCGGTCCGCTGACCGCGCGGTTCTGGCCGCCGATCGGCGGCATCTTGTACTGGTTGCGGCCCAACACAATCCGGTTGCCGCCGTGGCCCGGCAAGGTCCCGTTCACCCGCGGCGACACTCGCACCGTGATCGATGTCGTGCTGTATGCCGCGGTGCTGTGCTCCGGTATCTGGGCGTTGCTGTCAGGCGGGCAGGGCGATCCCGGCCCGGTGGGTCTGCTTGACCCGATGCTGGTGGTGCCGATGATCGTCGCCCTGGTTCTGCTGGGCCTGCGGGACAAGACGATTTTCCTGGCCGCCCGCGCCGAGCACTACGGTCTGACGCTGGTCGTCTTCTTCTTTCCCTATGTCGACCAGATGGCCGCGTTCAAGCTCATCATCCTCGGGCTGTGGTGGGGTGCGGCCACATCCAAGCTCAACCATCATTTTCCCTACGTGGTCGCGGTGATGACGAGCAACAACGCCCTGCTGCGCTCGAAGATCTTCACCGGCCTCAAGCACCTGATGTACCGCGATCACATCAACGACCTGCGGCCCACCCGGATACCGCAGCTGATGGCACACGTCGGTGGCACCACGGCCGAATTCGTCGTGCCGGCGCTACTGGTGCTCGTCGCCGGAGATCACCCGTGGCGGTGGTTCCTGATCGCCTTCATGGTGATCTTCCACCTCAACATCCTGTCCAACCTCCCGATGGGAGTCCCGTTGGAATGGAACGTGTTCTTTCTCTTCTCCCTGTTCTTCCTGTTCGGACAGCACCCCGAAGTCAGCGTCTACGACCTGCGGTCGCCGCTGTTGGCGGCCATCCTGTTCGCCGGCCTGATCGCGATTCCGGTCGCCGGAAACATGTTTCCGCAGCAGATTTCGTTCCTTCCGGCCATGCGCTATTACGCCGGAAACTGGGCGGCGAGTTTCTGGTGCTTCCGCGCCGGTACCGAGGACATCGTGGAGGCCAATGTGGTCAAGAGCTCGGCACTGGTCATCAACCAGTTGGCGAAGTTCTACGACCAGGCCACCGCCGATCTGGTCGCCGACAAAGTCCCGGGGGCATTCCGTGCCATGCACCTGCAGGGCCGGGCGCTGAACGGCCTACTGCCCCGAGCGGTGGACGACGTGGCCGACTACAACATCCGCGACGGCGAGATCATCGCCGGTCCGCTGATCGGGTGGAACTTCGGTGAAGGCCACCTGCACAACGAGCAGCTGCTCGCGGCCGTGCAGCGTCGCTGCGACTTCGCCGAGGGGGACCTGCGGGTGATCGTGCTCGAAGGCCAACCCATCCATCGGAAAGAACAGGCCTATCGGATTGTCGACGCCAAATCCGGGCTGATCGAAGCCGGTTATGTGGCCGTGGCCGACATGCTCAGTCGCCAGCCGTGGCCCGAACCCGGCGACGAGCTCCCGGTCCGGATCACGTCACAGGGGGCGCCGCGGCGGCGAGCCACCGGGGTTATTGAGTCGCGAGAAAATTAGTGGGCCCAGGCTCGCGACCGCAGCTGCCACGCCACCGAGGTAGGCCTTCGTCATCGCGCCGATCGAAACAGGTGGGCACTCCGGAAGCGATGTCAGCCAAGTGACCGCAGCGTCGCGCTGCCGGTCCGGGTATACCCGGACCGGACAGGGCATGTACTCGCCGATGCGCCGGGCAGGCGTCGCGATCCAGCCGATGTCGCTGACCACCGCGCAACTGTCCAGCAGCTGCGCATAGGTCAAGCCCAGCCGGGTGTCGGCCCACAGCGCTCCCGGCGTGATGCGCGCGAAGTCCGGACCGAATTGGTAGAGCAGCCGCATTCGGCGTCCCGAAGTACGCGCCTGCTCAACCAGCGGCGCAAACACTCGTCGGTAATCGTCGGCCGTGACGGTCCCGACGGCTTCCAGAACGTCGATGGAGCCGGCGCGGACGGTGAGTTGTCTGAGCACAACAATCACCTCCCGCGCCACGCTACCTCCGGCAACTGGTCAGGGCCCGTGCGGTCGCGAAACGGTGCCCACTAGGCTGGCTGTCGGCGTACATCAAACATTGAGTGACACGAGGAGAGACCAGTGACGGTCCGGGTAGGCGTGAACGGCTTCGGCCGCATCGGGCGCAACTTCTTCAGGGCATTGGACGCACAGAAAGCCCTGGGCAACAACACCGACATCGAGATCGTCGCGGTCAACGACCTGACCGACAACGCCAGCCTGGCGCACCTGCTGAAGTTCGACTCGATCCTGGGTCGGCTGCCCCACGACGTCAGCCTCGAAGGCGACGACACGATCGTCGTCGGCAATACCAAGATCAAGGCCCTCGAGGTCAAGGAAGGCCCGGCGGCCCTGCCCTGGGGTGACCTGGGCGTCGACGTCGTCGTCGAGTCCACCGGCATCTTCACCAACGCCGCCAAGGCCAAGGGCCACCTGGACGCGGGCGCCAAGAAGGTCATCATCTCGGCGCCGGCCACCGATGAGGACATCACCATCGTGCTGGGCGTCAACGACGACAAGTACGACGGCAGCCAGAACATCATCTCCAACGCCTCGTGCACCACGAACTGCCTCGGCCCGCTGGCCAAGGTGCTCAACGACGAGTTCGGCATCGTCAAGGGCCTGATGACCACCATCCACGCCTACACCCAGGACCAGAACCTGCAGGACGGCCCGCACGGCGACCTGCGTCGCGCCCGCGCCGCCGCGGTCAACATCGTGCCCACCGGCACCGGCGCCGCCAAGGCGATCGGCCTGGTGCTTCCCGAGCTGAAGGGCAAGCTGGACGGTTACGCGCTGCGGGTGCCGATCCCCACCGGCTCGGTCACCGACCTGACCGCAGAGCTGGCCAAGTCGGCGTCGGTCGCTGACATCAACGCCGCCATGAAGGCCGCCGCCGAGGGGCCGATGAAGGGCATCCTGAAGTACTACGACGCCCCGATCGTGTCGAGCGACATCGTCACCGACCCGCACTCGTCGCTGTACGACTCCGGGCTCACCAAGGTCATCGACAACCAGGCCAAGGTGGTCTCCTGGTACGACAACGAGTGGGGTTACTCCAACCGTCTGGTCGACCTGATCGCCCTCGTCGGCAAGTCGCTGTAACGCGATCGTGGCTGTGTCTTCGGTCAAGGCTGTTTCAGAACTGATCGCCGAGGGTGTTTCGGGTCGGGGCGTGCTGGTGCGCTCCGACCTGAACGTCCCGCTCGACGATGGAAAGATCACCGACCTGGGCCGGATCACCGCATCGGTGCCCACCCTGCGTGCACTGGTCGACGCCGGCGCCAAGGTCGTGGTGACCGCCCACCTGGGCCGCCCCAAGGACGGCCCGGACCCCAAGCTGTCGCTGGCGCCGGTCGCTGCCGCGCTCGGCGAGCAGTTGGGCCGGCACGTCCAGCTGGCCGGAGACGTGGTCGGCACCGACGCCCTGGCCCGCGCCGAGGGCCTGACCGACGGCGACGTGCTGCTGCTGGAGAACATCCGCTTCGATCCGCGGGAGACCAGCAAGGACGACAACGAGCGCCTGACTCTGGCCCGGGCGCTGGCCGAGCTGGTCGCCGCGCCGGACGGTTCGCCGGGGGCGTTCGTCTCCGACGGATTCGGTGTGGTGCACCGCAAGCAGGCCTCCGTCTACGACGTCGCCACGTTGCTTCCGTCGTACGCCGGGACCCTGGTCGCGGCCGAGATCCAGGTACTGCAGCAACTGACCGAGTCCACCGAGCGGCCCTACGCCGTAGTGCTGGGCGGGTCGAAGGTCTCCGACAAGCTGGGCGTGATCAAGTCGCTGGCGACCAAGGCCGATTCCATCGTGATCGGCGGCGGCATGTGCTTCACCTTCCTGGCCGCCCAAGGCCTTCAGGTCGGGACCTCGCTGCTGGAGGCCGACATGGTGGACACCTGCCGGCAACTGCTGGATGACTACGCCGACGTGCTGCGGCTGCCGGTGGACATCGTCGTCGCCGACAAGTTCGATGCCGCCGCCACCGGCGAGACCGTCGCTGCGGACGCCATTCCGGACGGCAAGATGGGCCTGGACATCGGCCCGGGTTCGGTGGAGCGGTTCGCCGCACTGCTGTCCAACGCCAAGACCATCTTCTGGAACGGGCCGATGGGCGTGTTCGAGTTCCCGGCGTTTGCGGCCGGCACCAGGGGAGTGGCCGAGGCGATCGCGGCGGCCACGGCCAAGGGCGCGTTCAGCGTTGTCGGTGGGGGCGACTCTGCCGCGGCGGTACGGGCTCTGGGTCTGCCGGAGGACGGTTTCTCGCACATCTCCACCGGCGGCGGGGCGTCCTTGGAATACCTTGAGGGCAAAGCACTGCCGGGCCTGCAGGTCTTGGAAACCGGAGGAGCGTCATGAGTCGTAAGCCGCTGATCGCCGGCAACTGGAAGATGAACCTCAACCACTTTGAGGCCATCGCCCTGGTGCAGAAGGTGGCATTCGCGCTGCCGGACAAGTACTTCGACAAGGTCGATGTCACGGTGCTGCCACCGTTCACCGACCTGCGCAGCGTGCAGACCCTGGTCGATGGGGACAAGCTTCGGCTGACCTTCGGCGCCCAGGACGTCTCGCAGCACGACGCGGGCGCCTACACCGGCGAGGTCAGCGGGGCGTTCCTGGCCAAGCTGGGCTGCACCTTCGTCGTCGTCGGGCACTCCGAACGGCGCAGCTACCACGGTGAGGACGACGCGCTGGTCGCCGCAAAGGCCGCCGCTGCCCTCAAGCACGGCCTGACCCCGATCATCTGCATCGGCGAGCACCTGGAGATCCGGGAGGCCGGTAGCCACGTCGAGCACTGCCTGGAGCAGTTGCGCGGCTCGCTGGCCGGGCTGAGCGCCGAGCAGATCGGTGCGAGCGTCATCGCCTATGAACCGGTGTGGGCCATTGGTACCGGCCGGGTGGCCGGTGCGGCCGACGCGCAGGAGGTGTGTGCGGCCGTGCGTGCCGAGCTGGGCAAGCTCGCCTCGCCCAAGATCGCCGACACCGTCCGGGTGCTCTACGGCGGTTCGGTCAACGCCAAGAACGTCGGCGAACTGATCGGTCAGCCCGACGTGGACGGTGGCCTGGTGGGCGGAGCCTCGCTCGACGGTGAGCAGTTCGCGATGCTGGCGGCACTGGCCGCCGGCGGGCCCCTCCCTTGATGACCCGGCGCCGGGTCCGGCCCAGGGCGAACGGTAGGGTATCGACATGATCTTGACGCTGCAGATTCTCTTGGTGATCACCAGCCTACTGGTGATTCTGCTGGTGCTGCTGCACCGCGCCAAGGGCGGCGGCCTGTCGACCCTGTTCGGTGGCGGTGTGCAGTCCAGCCTCTCCGGCTCCACCGTGGTCGAGAAGAACCTGGACCGGCTGACCTATTTCGTCATCGCCATCTGGCTGATCTCGATCATCGCCGTCGGCCTGCTCATCAAATACCAGTAAGCCGGGCGAGCCGGCCCGCGAGGTTGTCCCCGAGATTGCATTGATGCAGGTTTTTCCTCGGATTTTCCTGCGTCAGTGCGATCTCGCGGCTCGACCAGCTCAACTCCGGCTCAACCAGCCCAACTTCGGCTCAGCGCACCACCCGGTTACGCATCGCGTTGAACATGCCGCGCACCGCATTCTCGGTCGCCGCCAGCGGTGACATGGCCGTCTCGCCGACTTCGACCAGGTAGTCGATCCGGTTGACGATGGCCTCCACCGGCTCGATCAGCGTGACCAGGCGACGGGCCAGATCATCCAGGCCCGCCATGGTCTCCTCAAGATGGTCCAGACCGCCGCCGAGGCGTTCGATCGTGGAGTTGAGATTCGCCAATGAGCTGTTGAGTTCATTCATGGTGTTACCCAGCCCGCCGAGCACATCCTCGAGCTGCCCGACCGTCACGTCGGCGTTCAGCGCCGCCTGAGCCAAGGTCTTGAGCCGTTTGCGTTCCGTGCCGGTGCTCGAGTTTCTGTCTGCCATAGCGCTCATTATGACGTGCGCACTAGCCGGGAAGCTGCGATGCGGCCGCTTCGTCGAGTAGCCACACCGTCTGTTCGCGCCCGGTCGCACCGGCGGCGGGCACCGCGACCGGGTCGGCGCCACCGACCGCTGCGGCGACCGCCTCGGCCTTGGACTCCCCGGCCACCACCAGCCACACCTCGCGGGAACGCCGGATAGCGGGCAGTGTCAGGGTGATTCGGCGCGGGGGCGGCTTGGGTGAATCGGGCACCCCGACCACCAGTCGGGTGCTCTCCTGGACCGCCGCGGTGTCGGGAAACAGCGAGTTGATGTGGCCCTCGGCGCCCATGCCCAGCAGGTGCACGTCGAAATCGGGCGCGGGCTGGCCCGGTTCGGCGTTAGCCGCCAGTACTTCCTGGTAGCCCTGCGCGGCGGCGTCGAGGTCGTCGCCGTATTCACCGTCGCTGGCCGGCATGGCGTGCACATTGGCGGCCGGGATCTCGATGCGGCCCAACAGCGCTTCGCGCGCCTGCTTGTCGTTGCGGTCGGCGTCGGCGGCCGGAACGAAGCGGTCGTCACCGAAGAACAGATGCACCTTTGTCCAGTCGATCCGCGCGGCATGCTCGCCGAGGCGATGCAGCAGCGCGATGCCGTTGCCACCGCCGGTCAGCACGACCAAGGCTCGCCCCCGGGCGGCGATGGCCGACTCGACGGCATCGGCCAGCCGGTCACCGGCGGCGGCGACCAGTGCGTCGGCGTCGGGGTAGGTCGCAACGATCACAGATACTCCACTTCTTCCAGGCCCGTCAGCGCGGCGCCGTATATGACGTCGGGATCCAGTCGGCGCAGATCTTCCGCCAGGCACTCCGCGGTCACCCGGCGAGGCAGCGGCACCAGGCCCGCGGGCTTCCCGGTGCGGCTCAAGGTGGCGGTGACCCCTTCCTGCGGCCGGCTCAGCGCCACGGTCTCACTGTCGCGGGTCAATTCGATCTTCAGCTCGCCGACCGCGCGCCGCACCGGACCGTCGATGCGACTGGCCAGCCAGCCGGCCAGGATGTCCAGGGCCGGCTCGGTGGCCAGCCCGGAGACCACCGCCGAGCGAACCGGCTCGTACGGCGGCTGATCCAGCGCGGAGGCGAGCAGGGCCCGCCAGTAGGTGATGCGACTCCATGACAGGTCGGTGTCGCCGGCGGTGTAGCCGTCGCGGCGGCTGTTGATCGCTGCCCGGGGATCGGGGGCGTTGGTGGCGTCGGTGATTCGCCGCAACGCCAGCGCCCCGAGCGGGTCGGTGGCCGGTGCCGCCGGTGCGACGTCGGGCCACCACGCGACCACCGGGATGTCGGGCAGCAGGAAAGGCACGACGACGGCGTCGGCGTGTCCGGCCAGCGGGCCGTAGAGCCGCAGCACCACCACCTCACTGGCGCCGGCGTCGCCGAACATCCGCACTTCGGCATCCAGGCGGGACTCACCGGCATCGGGGTCTCCGCTGACCACCGCGATCACCCGGCTCGGGTGTTCCTGGCTGGCGATGTTGGCCGCCGCGATGGATTCATCGAGCAGTGCATCGGTTTCCAATGCGATGATCAGCGTCAGCACCCGGCCCGTTGTCGCCGCGCCGACCTGCTCGCGGATCGCGTTGAGCTTCTTGTTGATCGCGGTGGTGGTGGTGTTCGGCAGCTCGATGATCATGGGCGCCGCCATTCCCGGCCGGAACGCGTGAGCATCTCGAACGCCGACTGCGGCCCCCAGCTTCCGGCCACATACGGCTCGGGCTTGCCGTGCTCGGCCCAGTTCTCGAGCACCGGATCGAGGATCTCCCAAGACAATTCGACTTCGGCGTTGACCGGGAACAGCGAGGGCTCACCCAACAGCACATCGAGGATCAGCCGTTCGTAGGCCTCGGGGGAATCCTCGGAGAACGCCGATCCGTAGGAGAAGTCCATGTTGACGTCGCGGACCTCCATCAGGTGCCCGGGCACCTTGGAGCCGAACCGCAGCGTGATCCCCTCGTCGGGCTGCACCCGGATCACCAAGGCGTTCTTGCCCAGTTCGTCGGTCATGGTGTCGTCGAAGGGCAGGTGCGGTGCGCGCTTGAATACCAGCGCGATCTCGGTCACCCGCCGCCCCAGGCGCTTGCCGGTGCGCAGGTAGAACGGCACGCCGGCCCAGCGCCTCGTGTCGACTTCCAGGGTGATCGCCGCGAAGGTCTCGGTCCGCGAATCGTGGGCGAACCCCTCCTCGTCGAGCAGTCCCACGACATGCTCGCCGCCCTGCCACCCGGCCGCGTACTGGCCGCGGGAGGTGGTCTCATCCAGCGGCTGCGCCAGCCGGGTCGCCGAGAGCACCTTGATCTTCTCGGCCTGCAGTTCGGCGGGGGAGAAGTTCACCGGCTCCTCCATCGCGGTGAGCGCCAGCAACTGCAGCAGGTGGTTCTGGATCACGTCCCGCGCCGCGCCGATGCCGTCGTAGTAGCCGGCGCGCCCGCCCAAGCCGATGTCTTCGGCCATGGTGATCTGCACATGGTCGACGTAGTGGGCGTTCCAGATCGGGTCGAACAGCTGGTTGGCGAAGCGCAGCGCCAGGATGTTCTGGACGGTCTCCTTGCCCAGGTAGTGGTCGATCCGGAACACCGACTCCTCGGGGAACACGCTGTTGACCACGCCGTTGAGTTCGACCGCACTGGTCAGGTCGTGACCGAACGGCTTCTCGATCACCACTCGGCTCCACCGGCCATCGCGCGGCCGGGCCAGTCCGGTGGAGTGCAGCTTCTCGCAGACCACCGGGAACGCACCGGGCGGGATCGACAGGTAGAAGGCGTGGTTGCCGCCGGTGCCGCGCTCGGCGTCGAGCTCCTCGAGGGTCTTTGCCAACCGGGCGAATGCCTCGTCGTCATCGAATGTGCCGGTGACGAAACGGAATCCGGACGCCAGCCGGTCCCATACCACCTGACGGAACGGGGTCCGGGCGTGCTCTTTGACGGCCTGGTAGACCACGTCGGCGAAGTCCTCGTCGGCCCAGTCCCGGCGGGCGAACCCGACCAGCGCAAAGGTCGCCGGCAGCAACCCGCGGTTGGCCAGGTCGTAGATGGCCGGCATCAGCTTGCGCCGGGCCAGGTCGCCGGTGACCCCGAAAATCACCACGCCGCAGGGGCCGGCGATGCGGGGCAGGCGTTTGTCTCGCTTGTCTCGCAGCGGGTTCTGCCACCCCGGGGGGGTGTTTCGCGCTGCCCCGGCGCCGGCCATCAGATCACTTGGCCTCTTCGAGCTGCGTTGCCGTAGCGTCCAGCAGTTCGCCCCAGGACGCTTCGAACTTCTCGACGCCCTCGTTCTCCAGCACCACGAACACGTCGGTCAGGTCGATGCCCACCGCGGCGAGTTGGTCGAACACCTGCTGGGACGCCGACGCGGTTCCGGCGATGGTGTCGCCGGTGATGTCCCCATGGTCGGCGACTGCGTCCAGCGTCGGTTCGGGCATGGTGTTCACGGTATGCGCCGCAACCAATTCGGTGACGTACAGGGTGTCCGGATAGTCCGGGTTCTTGACCCCGGTCGACGCCCACAACGGGCGCTGCACCCGGGCGCCGTCGGCCGCCAGGGCGGCGAAGCGCTGACCGCCGAAGACCTCTTCGTAGGCGGCGTAGGCCAGCCGGGCGTTGGCGAGACCGGCCTTTCCGCGCAGCGCCAGGGCCTCGGCCGAGCCGATCTGCTCCAGCCGGGCGTCGATCTCGGTGTCCACCCGGGACACGAAGAACGACGCCACCGAGTGGATCTTGGCGAGGTCATGCCCGGCGGCCTTCCCGGCCTCCAGGCCGGCCAGGTAGGCGTCCATCACCTCGCGGTGCCGCTCTACAGAGAAGATCAGCGTGACGTTGACCGAAATCCCTTCGGCCAGTACCGCCGTGATGGCCGGCAGGCCCGCTTTGGTGGCCGGAATCTTGATGAACAGGTTCGGCCGGTCGACGATCTTCCACAGTTCGACGGCCTGGGCCACGGTCTTGTCGGTGTCATGGGCCAGACGCGGATCGACCTCGATCGATACCCGTCCGTCCACGCCGTCGGTCGCCTCCCACGCCGCAGCGAGCACGTCGCAGGCGTTCCGGACGTCGTCGGTGGTGACGGTGCGGATCACCGCGTCCACGTCGGCGCCGCGAGCGGCCAGCTCGGCGAGCTGCTGGTCGTAGGCATGGCCCTTCTCCAGCGCCTTCTGGAAGATGGTCGGGTTGGTGGTAACCCCGACCACGCTGCGGGTGGCGACGAGTTCGGCCAGGTTGCCCGAGGTCAGCCGGTCACGGGACAGATCATCGAGCCACACCGACACGCCAGCGGCGCTGAGAGCGGCAAGCTTCGGGTTCTGAGTCATGTTGCGCTCCTTCTCAATCGGATTCGATTGACGTCAGTTTTCCAGGGTCCGCGTCGCGGCGGCGACGACGGCCTCCGCGGTCAGACCGAACTCACGGAACAGCGTTTGGTAGTCGGCGGATTCGCCGTAGTGCTCGATCGACACGATCTCGCCGGTGTCGCCGACGATCTTGTGCCAGCACTGTGCGATACCGGCTTCAACCGCCACCCGAGCGGACACCGACGGCGGCAACACCGCGTCGCGGTAGTCGGCCGGCTGCGATTCGAACCACTCCAGACACGTCATCGACACCACGCGGGCGTTGATGTCCTGGGCCGCCAACAGTTTCTGCGCCTCGACCGCGAGCTGGACCTCCGACCCGGTGGCGATCAGCACCACGTCGGGGTCGTCGGCACCGGCGGCGTCGAGGCCGCCCAGCACGTAGCCCCCGCGTGCGACACCTTCGGCGTCGGTGCCCTCGAGGATCGGCACGTTCTGCCGGGTCAGGATCAGTCCGACCGGCCCGCTGCTCGCCCCGCGGGCCAGCACGGTGCGCCACGCGTAGGCCGTCTCGTTGGCGTCCGCCGGACGCACCACCGACAGTCGGGGGATGGCCCGCAATGCCGCCAGGTGCTCGATCGGCTGGTGCGTCGGACCGTCTTCGCCGAGACCGATCGAGTCGTGCGTCCACACGTAGATCGGGTCGATGTCCATCAGCGCCGCCAACCGCACTGCGGGCCGCATGTAGTCGGAGAACTGCAGGAACGTGCCGCCGTAGGCGCGGGTGGGTCCGTGTAGCACGATCCCGGACAGGATCGAGCCCATGGCGTGCTCACGGATGCCGAAGTGCAGGGTGCGGCCGTACGGGTCGGCGGTGTACTCGCCGGTGGAGATCGACGCCGGTCCGAACGACTTCACGCCATCCATGGTGGTGTTGTTGCTGCCCGCCAGATCGGCTGAGCCGCCCCACAATTCGGGAAGCCTGGCGCCCACTGCGTTGAGCACCTTGCCGGAAGCGGCGCGCGTGGCCACGGCCTTGGAGCCGGGCTCCCAGTGCGGCAGCTCGGCGTCCCAGCCGTCGGGCAGTTCACCGGCGAGCAGGCGGTCCAGCAGCGCCTTGCGCTCCGGCTCGCGGGCGGCCCACGATTCGAACTGCGCCTGCCAGTCGGCGTGGGCCTGCTTGCCGCGCGCCACCAGGGCGCGGGTGTGGGTGATCACGTCTTCGCGGACGTCGAACGCCTTGTCCGGGTCGAACCCGAGCGCGGTCTTGGTGGCGGCCACCTCGTCGCCGCCGAGCGCCGAACCGTGGATGGCGCCGGTGTTCATCTTGCCCGGGGACGGGTAGCCGATGATCGTGCGCAGCGAGATGAACGACGGCTTGTCGGTGACGGCTTTCGCCGCCGCGATCGCCTCCTCGATGCCGGTCACGTTCTCGCCGCCCTCGACCTCCTGGACGTGCCAGCCGTAGGACCGGTAGCGGGCCGCGGTGTCCTCGCAGAGTGCGATCGCGGTGTCGTCCTCGATGGAGATCTTGTTGTGGTCGTAGAACACGATGAGGTTGCCCAGCTGCTGAACGCCGGCCAGCGAGGAGGCCTCACTGGTGACGCCCTCCTGGATGTCGCCGTCGGAGGCGATCACGTAGACGAAGTGGTCGAACGGGCTCTCGCCAGGCGCGGTGTCGGGGTCGAACAGCCCGCGCTCGTAGCGTGCGGCCATCGCCATGCCGACCGCCGAGGCCAGGCCCTGACCGAGCGGGCCGGTGGTGATCTCCACACCCTTGGTGTGGCGGAACTCCGGATGGCCCGGGGTCTTGGAACCCCAGGTGCGCAGTGCCTCGATGTCGGCCAGCTCCAGACCGAAACCGCCCAGGTAGAGCTGGATGTACAGGGTCAGGCTGGAGTGTCCGCAGGACAGCACGAACCGGTCGCGACCCAGCCACTCGGTGTCGGACGGGTCGTGGCGCATCACCCGCTGAAACAGCGTGTAGGCCAGTGGCGCCAGGCTCATCGCGGTTCCCGGGTGGCCGTTGCCGACCTTCTGCACCGCGTCAGCCGCCAGCACCCGGGCGGTGTCGACTGCGGTGGAGTCGATCTCGGCCCAGTCTGCGGGGTGGTGCGGTTGGGTAAGAGCGGAGATCTCTGCAGCAGTGGTCACGAACGTCGGGTCCTCATCTTCGAGATAGGTCTTCAAAACAAGCCGGGCTGATTCTCACCCTAATGCGGGCATGTGCAGTGTTGCAGGTCCGGTCGCCGTGTGGATTCGCCGTGAATTGACCCTGCGATTCGGACGACCTGGCCAGGCGGTCTACCATCGTCCGTAGTAGAAGCTGCCGTCGCAGCTGCCATCCTAGGAGTCTTCACGTGAGTATTCGCGAGCGCGCCCAGCCGCGCCGAATACGCGCTGTGCGCAACACGTTGTTGGCGTACCTGTCGCTGACCAAGCCGCGGATCATCGAGTTGCTGCTGGTCACGACCATTCCGGCGATGCTGTTGGCCGACCGCGGCACGGTGAATCCGCTGTTGATCTTCAACACGCTGATCGGCGGGATGCTGGCCGCCGCCAGCGCCAACGCGCTGAACTGCGTGGTCGACGCCGACATCGACAAGGTGATGAAGCGCACCGCGCGCCGTCCGCTGGCTCGCGACGCAGTGCCGACCCGCAACGCCCTGTTGTTCAGCCTGGCGCTCGGTGCCGGCTCATTCATGTGGCTGTGGCGTACCACGAACTTGATTTCGGGCCTGCTGGCCACGGCCACCATCGCGTTTTACGTGCTGGTCTACTCGATGATGCTCAAGCGGCGTACCTCCCAGAACGTGGTTTGGGGCGGGGCGGCCGGCTGCATGCCGGTGGTGATCGGATGGTCCGCGGTCACCGGCACCGTCGGCTGGCCCGCGCTGGTGATGTTCTTGGTGATCTTCTTCTGGACGCCGCCGCACACCTGGGCGCTGGCGATGCGCTACAAGGAGGACTACGCGGCGGCGGGGGTGCCCATGCTGCCGGTGGTCGCCAGCGAGCACGTGGTCACCCACCGGATCGTCGTCTACACCTGGGCGACGGTGCTGGCCACATTGGCGCTGGTGCCTGCCGCAGGCTGGCTGTATGCGGCGGTGGCCGTCCTGGCCGGCGCGTGGTTCCTGGCCATGGCCCACCAGCTGTACGCGGGCGTACGTCGCGGTGAGCCGGTCAAGCCGCTGCGGCTTTTCCTGCAGTCGAACAATTATCTCGCGCTGGTCTTCTGCGCGCTGGCGGTGGACTCGGTCATCGGCCTGCCCACGCTGTTCTGAGTCTGTTGTACAGCCGTCAGTAGCTGGGCGGCGGATAGGGCCACGGGACTTGAGCAGCGGTGATCCGTTGGTTGTGGTTGCTGGCCGCTGAGTAGGCCCAGATGATCCCGCCAACCCAGGTGAAGAACCCGAGCAACAGCCCAAGTCCGAGGGTGAGTACCCCGAGAACCACGATGACGAGGTTTGCGCAGAACATCGCCAACGCTCCAGGGACCGTGGCGTAGAGCATGCCGAGCGGCCCGAACAGGCCAGCTAGCAGGGCAGCTAACCCGGGGCTTTTCGCGGGGACCGCCGAAGCGTGCACAAGCTGTTGCGGAGGGTACGGATACGCGGCCGGTGCGGGCGGGGGCGCGCCCTGGGCCGCCCGCGGCGGATGCGTGGGGTGGTAGTGCGGGTGTTCGCCCGGATGCGTCATACGCCGTTCATCCCTTCGGCGGGTGGTCGGTGAGCAGGTCAGGAAGGGCAGGGTAAGCGGAATGCTAGCGCGGCGAACTGTGCTGCGCAGGCTGGCCGACGCAACGCATCGTCGTCGATCGTGCGCACAGGCCTCGCTCGTCCCGACACCAGCCACCGCGTCGTGACCGGTAACCGGCTGTCGCCCAATACGCACATGTGAATCATCGCGTGGCCTCGACTACTCGCCTCGCAGCATCAGTGCAGCTAACACAGGGGCGGAACTTCTTGTGCGGCCCGCCGCGACGGGTATTCAATCGACGATAATGACAATCATATTCAACAAGCGGCTGGGCGTCGGATCGTGACCGCCGCGTTGCCGGTGTGGATGGCATCTCCGCCGGAGGTGCACTCCGCGTTGCTGAGCGCCGGAGCGGGGCCGGGTCCGCTGCTGGCCGCCGCTTCCGCGTGGTCGGCGCTGGGAGTCCAGTACGCCGACGCCGCTGACGAACTGCGGGCGCTGCTGGGGTCCGTGCAGGCCGGGGCGTGGCAAGGTCCGAGCGCGCAGGCGTATGTCGCGGCTCATTCGCCCTACCTGACTTGGCTGACGCAGGCGAGCGCCGACAGTGCGGCGGCCGCAACCCAATACGAGACGGCCGCCGGGGCATACGTCAGCGCGCTGGGCGCCATGCCGACGTTGCCGGAGCTGGCCGCCAATCACGCCACCCACGGCGTACTGGTGGCCACGAATTTCTTTGGGATCAACACCATTCCGATTGCGCTCAATGAGGCCGACTACGTGCGGATGTGGGTGCAGGCTGCGGCGACGATGGCGACGTATCAGGCGGTCAGTGGTGCGGCGGTGGCTTCGGTGCCGCACACCGCGGCGGCACCCCCGATCCTCAAGGTCGATGCGCAACCCGCCGATGACGACGAGGGCACCGATCCCACCGTCAACGATTGGCTGGATCAGCTGATCGCCAAGATGCTGCAGACCGCTAGCAACGGGCAGATCAACTGGGGCCCCGCTCACGCGATGATGAACGGGATTCCCTATGACGAGTACGTCGATCCCAACCAGCCGATGTTCTGGCTGGTGCGGGCGCTGGAGCTGTTCGAGGACTTTCAGCAGCTCGGCGTGAATTTCCAGCAGAACCCCGCACTGGCGTTCCAGTACCTGGTCCAGCTCGCCGAGTTCGACTGGCCGACGCATCTGGCCGAGATCGGCTCCTGGCTGGCCCAGTCGCCTCAGTTGTTCGCCGCCGCGGTCGGCGTGCTGGTCGCCCCGGTGGGCGCGGTGGGAGGTTTGGCCGGGCTGGCCGGATTGGCCGGCCTTCCGCAGCCTCCCGCGCCGCTGCCGCTGGACGCCGCTCCCGATGCCTTTGCCGGTCTCGGATCGGCCTCGGCAGGGCCGCCGGCACCGGCGCTTCCGTCTGCGCCGGCCCCGGCTCCGGCTCCGGCACCGGCCCCCGCGACGGCGGGTGTCAGCGGCCCCGCCCCGGCGGCGCCGCCCCCGCCGCCGGGTGCAGCGCCGTTCTTCCCGCCCTATCTGCTCGGGCCGCCCGGCATCGGGGCGGGGTCCGGCATGCCCGCCGGCGCGGGAGCGTCGCGCAAGGCCTCCGAGCCGCGTAGTTCGGCGGCGGCCGCTGCGGCAACCGCCGCCGAGCGCGACCAGCGGCGGGCCCGGCGTCGCCGGCGCGCCACGCTGCGCCGGCCCGACGACGCCGTCATGGACCTCAACGTCGAGGTGACACCGGATTGGGCTGATCCGGCCGATCCGGGCGTGACGGCGTCGGCGCGCGGCGTGAACGGATTCGCCGGGACGCTGGCCCGCGACCAGGCACCGGCCGGGGGGCTGAGGGTGTCGTCCGGCGGCGCCTTTGACGACACGCCGCGTATGCCCTTGCTGCCGGGCGGCTGGCAGGACGAAAAAGGGTAGGAGTTCGGCAACCCGAAACTATTGATTCGCTAGAGTGAACTCTTGTGTTCGGGCCGATGTGGATGGCGTCTCCGCCTGAGGTGCATGCGACGCTGCTCAGTTCCGGTCCCGGTCCCGGACCGCTGCTCGCTGCGGCCGGCGCGTGGTCGTCGCTGAGCGCGGAATACGCCACAGCGGCGCAGGATCTGACCGCACTGCTGGCATCGGTGGCGGCCGGGCTGTGGCACGGTGTCGCCGGTGAGCAGTATCAGGCGGCGCATCTGCCGTATCTGGCGTGGCTATCTCGGGCCGGTGCCGACAGTGCCCGGATGGCGGCCGAGCATGAACAGACGGCGGCGGCCTATGCGGCCGCGCTGGCGGCGATGCCCACGTTGCCGGAGTTGGCCGCCAACCACGCCACCCACGGGGTATTGGTGGCGACGAATTTCTTTGGGATCAACACCATTCCCATCGCGCTCAATGAGGCCGACTACTTCCGGATGTGGGTGCAGGCCGCCACCACGATGGCGACCTATCAGGGGGTCAGTGAAGCCCTGGTCGCGTCGAGCCCTCGGGCCACGGCGGTGGCTCCGATTCAGAACCCGGCCGAAGACTCATCACAGCCTCCATCGTGGCAAAATCCGTTGCAAGGACTCCTGGATTTTCTCGAGCCGATTCTGAAGGCCCTGGGCATCCAAGACGGTGTGACCGCGCATGATCCGATGGTCTCCAACGCCTTGACCACGGCCGTCTCGAATTTTCTGCAGAACTTCGGGATCAATTGGAATCCCGCCGCCGGCACTCTCAACGGTCAGGTCTACGACTTCTACGTCAACGCCGCGGACCCAATATGGTACATGGCCAGATCCCTGGAGCTGTTCGAGGATTTCCTTTACATCAGCCAGGACCCCAGCCAGATCATTCCGGCGCTGCAGTACTTCGCGGCGCTGGCGCTCTTCGACTGGCCGACCCACATCGCCCAGCTAGCGACGACGATCAGCCAGTCTCCGGCGCTGTTCGTCGCCGCGGCGGGTGCCGTGGTCGCTCCCGCCGGCACACTGGGCGGCCTTGCCGGTCTGGCCGGGCTGGGTCTGCCAGCGCCCGGGCCGGCTGCGGCCCCGGCGCCGCCGGCTTTGGTCGCCGACGTGCCGGGCGCCGCGGTCGGTTCACCGGTGATGGCGCCACCGACCGGCCCGCCTGCCGGACCGCCGGCGTCCGCCCCGGCCGGTGCAAGCCCGCCGGCACCGGCACCCGCGCCACCGGCGCCCGTGCCCGCGAGCGCGCCGCTGATGCCCTACCTGATCGGCGGCGGGCCGGGGATCGATTATGGATCGGGTCTCGGCGCACACGTCGGGGCGCCGGCCGCTGCCAGCAGGAAGTCGCCCACTCCGTCCGCCGCTTCAGCGGCGGCGGCAGAGGCCGCTCGCCGGTCCAAGCGCGCGCGCCGGCGCAAGACCAGGCCGGGCCACGACGACGCGGTGATGGATCTGACGGTCGGAGTCTGCCCGGATTGGGGGCCGACACCGGCTTCGGATCACGGAGCCGGTGAGCTGGGACGCGCCGGGGTGGCCCGCACCGACTTATCCGCGCCGACCGGGCTGATCCGGTTGACGGGTGCCGAGTTCGCCGACGGTCCGCGGGAGCCGATGTTGCCCGAGACCTGGGGTGCGGGTTAGGCCGAACCGCTGGGCCGACGGCGGCGACCCGCTGCGCCCGGCTCCGCCGCGCTTGCGATCGCCGCTAGGCCAACGGCGGCGACCCGCTGCGCCCGGCTCCGCCGCGCTTGCGATCGCCGCTAGGCGTCCAGCACGATCGAGCCCACGGTGTGGCGGCCCTGCAGATCGCGGTGGGCTTGGGCCGCCTCAGCCAGCGGATAGTGCCGACTCACCGTCACCGTGATCGTGCCGTTGCCGATCGCTTCGAACAGTTCGCCCGCGCGCCAGGTGAATTCCGGTGCGGTACGGGTGAAGTGAGCCAGATTGGGGCGTGTCAGGTAAACCGAGCCCGCGGCATTGAGTCGCTGCGGGTCGACTGGCGGCACCGGACCGCTGGCCGCGCCGAACAGCGCCAGGGTGCCCCGGACAGCGAGACTGGCCAGGCTGGCGTCGAACGTCGACGCACCCACCCCGTCGTACACCGCCGCGACCCCGCCGCCGGTCAACTCCCGGACCCGGGCGCCGAAGGCCGCGGCGTCTTCAGGCGCCGAGCCGGGATAGTCGAGCACCTCGACGGCGCCGGCCTGCCGCGACAACTCGGCCTTGGACGGATTCGACACCGTGGTGATCACCCGGGCACCGAGCGCGGTGGCCCATTGCGTCAGGATCAGTCCGACCCCGCCGGCGCCGGCGTGCAACAACACGGTGTCGCCGGACTGAACGGGATACACCGACTTGATCAGGTAGTGCGCCGTCAAGCCCTTGAGCAGCGCGGCTGCGGCCACCCCGGCCTCAACGCCGTCGGGAATAGGTGCCGTCAAAGATGCTGGCGCCGTGCAGTATTGGGCGTAGGCGCCGGTCGCGGCCGCCGTCACCACGCGATCGCCCACAGCCAGTGCGGTCACACCCGCGCCCACCTCGGTGACCGTGCCCGCGGCCTCATTGCCGACCACGAACGGCAGTGCGGCGGGGTAGATCCCGGAGCGGAAATAGGTGTCGATGTAGTTGACCCCGACGGCATCAACACGGATCAGCACCTCACCGGACGCGGGGGAGGGCTGCGGTCTGTCGACAAGGTTCAAAACTTCGGGGCCGCCGGTCGCGGCCACTTCCACGGCGTACATGGTGACTATCATCTCCGAATATGAGGTCTGCATGAAGCTGGCCCGGCCCGACATCTTCCACCCGCGCATCGTGCTGGCGGTCGATCCGCGGCGCGGCCACCACCGCGGTGGGAAGGCGACCGACGCCGATGACGACGCCGGCCTGGTCGCGGCGCTGCGTCACCGTGGGCTGCACGCCCGCCAATTGCCCTGGGATGATCCGGAGACACTGGAAGCGGACCTGGTGATTCTGCGCACGGGCGGCGGTGACCCGGCCCGGCGCGCCGAATTCACGAAATGGACGACGCGGGTGGCCCATCTGCTGAACCCGCCCGAAGCGGTGGCATGGAACGCCGACGGGCGCTACCTGGCCGACCTACAGTGCGACGGGGTGCCGACGTCGGCGGGACGGCCACCGGCCGAGGTCAGCACGCTGGTGTTCTTCGGCGCCGGCCGATCGCACGCATTCGGTGCTGAAGGTTCCGATCCCGACTTCGAGCTGTGGGACGTCGGACGTGCCGCCCTGCGTTCGGCCGCCGAACGCTTGAGCATCCGGATCGAAGAGCTGCTCTACGCGCGCGCCGACGTAGCCGGAACCGGCGCCGATGCGCGCCTGGTCAGCTTGGATCTGATTGCGCCGCAACTGGGTTTCAGCGAGCTCGACGCCGACGAACGAGACCGGGCGCAGCGCCGCTTCGCCGTCGAGGTCACCGCGGCGCTAGAGCGACTCGGGTTGGGTCCGCTGGCGCAGCGACGCCCATAGTGCCGCGGTCGCGCCGGTGACCAGCACCGCGCCCGCCACGTGCAGGGTGACCAGCACGGCGGGAACGCCGGTGAAGTACTGGACGACCCCGATCAGCCCCTGAGCCAAGGTCAGCACGGTCACCACTGCCAGCCGGCGGATCACCGGCTGGGCCGCCTGTACCGCAGCCAACCCGAAGGCCAGGCCCACCAGCAGTCCAAGGAATCCGATCAGCAGCGACTCGTGCAGGTGGGCGAGTGTGGCAACCTCCACCTTGAGGCGGGCCACCGTGCGGGTCGCGCTCTTGTCGCCGGCGTGCGGTCCGGCGGCGGTCACCAGGGTGCCGGTCACCAGTACCGCGGCCAGCGTGGCGGCACACAGCGCGGTCAGCCCGCGTAACGGCGTCGGGACCCGGTAGGTCACCACCGCCGACTCGTCGTCGGTCTGGCGGACCTTCGCGTAGAACTGCACCGCCAGCCACACCATCAGCATGGAGACCAGCAGGTGCACGGCCACGGTCCACCACGCCAGCCCGGTGCGTACGGTGATCCCGCCGATCACCGCCTGCAACACCGTGGAGCCGGGCATCAGCCAGGCATAGACCAGGACTTCAGTACGCCGCCGGGCCCGAATCACGGCCAGCACGGCCAGCGCCGCCGTGATCACGACCGCGAAGGTGACCATGCGGTTGCCGAACTCGATGGCCTGATGAATCCGCGGAACTTCCGAGACCGCAACCGGGACGTAGCTGCCCGGGAAGCACTGCGGCCACGTAGGGCAGCCCAGTCCGGACGCGGTGACCCGCACGATCGCGCCGGTGACCGAGATGAATCCCTGGGTGAACACGACCGCGGCAGCCAGCCATCGCTGGGTCCGCAGGCCCGGTTCGGGCAGCAGGTCCACCAAGCGCATCAGGAACCGTCCCACGGGCCTGATCGTAGAGGATCGGTAACTACATTCCGTAGTAGGTCAGCTGAACCGGAACCACCGCACCGCGCCTATGGCGGCCAACACACCCCACACCGCCACCACCGCGATACCGAACCAATCAATCGAGACGCTCAGCGCCTGCGCCAGCGCCTCGGTGAGCGCCCCCGAAGGGGTCAGCCGGGCGAGCCAGCGGACTGTGCCGGGTACCAGGTCGGTCTCCACCGTCAGCGCGGAGAATCCACCGAACACGAACCACATCAGGTTGGCTCCGGCCAGCACGATCTCGGCGCGCAGGCTGCCACCGAGCAACAGGCCCAACGCCGCGAAACAGGCGGTTCCCAGCGCGATGACCACCGCACCCAGGCCGAGGCCGGCCAGTGTCGGCCGCCAGCCCAGCGCTGCGCCGATCGCCCCGAGCAGCACGGACTGCAGCAGAACGACCGTGGCGACCGACAGAGATTTGCCGGCGATAACGCCCCAGACCGGGAGAGCCGTGGCGCCCAGCCGTTTGAGCGCCCCGTAGCGCCGGTCGAATGCCACGGCGATCGCCTGGCCGGTGAACGCGGTGGCGATCACCGCCAGCGACATGATCACCGGCAGCACGGTGGTCGCGCGTTCGGCGTGTCCCTCGCCGAACGGTCCCAGCGGCAGCACCGTCAGGCCGATCAACAGTGTGATCGGAATGAACATCGTCAGCAGCAGCTGCTCGCCGTTGCGCAACAGCAGGGTCAGCTCCAACCGGTATTGCGCGGCGAGCATCGCCGGCACGCTGGCCGGACGAGGGTCGGGGGTGAAGGTGCCGGGAGCGAAGACCTGTTGGTTGCTCATGCGCGTAGCTCCCGTCCGGTCAGCTCCAAGAACACGTCCTCCAGGCTGCGCTGCTCGACCCGCAGTGCGGTGGCCAGCACATCCATGCGCGCGCACCAGGCGGTCACGGTCGCCAGCACCTGGGGGTCCACCGTTCCTTCGACGAGGTATTCGCCGGGCATAACCTCGCTGGCCCGATAGCCCTCCGGCAACGCCATGATCAGCAACGACAGGTCGAGTCGCGGCGGTGCGGTGAACCGCAGCTGCCCCTGGGCTCCGCTACGGGTCAACTCCGCAGGCGTGCCGGCGGCGACCACCGCGCCGTGGTCGATGATCAACAGTCGGTCTGCCAGCTCTTCGGCCTCGCGTAGGTGGTGGGTGGTGAGCACCACGGTCACGCCGTCGCGGCGCAACGCGTCGATCAGCTCCCACACCAGCAAGCGGGCGTGGGCGTCCATGCCCGCGGTCGGCTCGTCGAGGAACACCAGTTCGGGCCGGCCGACCAGGGCACAGGCCAAGGCCAGCCGCTGCTGCTGCCCGCCGGAAAGCCGCCGATAGGTGGTGCGTGCCGCGTCGGTCAGGCCCAGGGTGTCCAGCAGCCACTGCGGGTCCAGCGGGTTGGCCGAATAGGACGCCACCAGCTTGAGCATCTCCCCGGCGCGTGCGGCCGGGTAGCCGCCGCCGCCCTGCAGCATCACCCCGATGCGCTCCCGAAGCCGGTCATTGTCGGCGACCGGGTCCAAGCCGAGCACTTCGATGGTTCCGGAGTCCGGGCGGACGAAGCCCTCGCACATCTCGACCGTGGTCGTCTTCCCGGCGCCGTTGGGGCCGAGGAGGGCGAACACTTCGGCGGTCTGGACGTCGAAATCGAGGCCGGCGACCGCTTCGACCGCAGACGGACCGGTCCCGTAACGCTTGCGCACCCCGCGTAAGCGCACCGCGACAGCTGAGTTCACGGAGAATCAGCGTAAGCGTCGGTGGCGGCGGCCGGCCGTTGGGTGGGCTCCTCGGCCGGTGCACCGCCCGTCGGGTGGTCAGCTTCGGCCGGCAACTCGCGCCACGGCAGCCGTCGATAGGTCAGCAGGAACAACCCCGCCACCACCACGGCGCTCGCCAGGGTGGCGTCCACGATCTGGAACAGGGCGAAACGGTCGCCGTTGGCGGTCGGGCCGAAGATGCCCACCACCAGCGTCACCGCGATCACCGCGACCCGGAACTGCGGTCGGGTGGCCCAGGCGGCGAGCGGGATGATCGCCCACAGCAGGTACCACGGCTGGACCACCGGGAACAGCAGGACCGTGATGCCCAGTGCAACGCCGAGACCGCCGACCGGATGCAAGCGGCCGTTGAACACCACCAGCAGCAGCCACACCACCAGCACCGCGATGATCAGGACACCGATGGCGCGGGTCAGCGACAGCACCGCGGTGGTGTGATCACCCAGGCCCAGCAGGATCCCGACCTGGCCGGTGCCCAGGGCGATCAGCGTCGGGGGCGACATCCAGCTGCGCACCACGTTGGCCGTGCCCAGGGTGAAGACCCACCCGAAGCCCAGCCCGCTGGCCCACCCGATCAGGCCCGTCACAGCTGCGGCCAGAGCGGCCATGCCCGTGCCGGCCAGCAGAAATGCCCTCACATCGCCGCCCCAGCGCCAGCCCAGCGCCATGGCGACGAAACCGAGTGCCAACAGTGATGGCAGTTTGACCTGCGATGACATCGTGATCAGCACGGCGCCGGTGAGCAGCTCGGCCAGCGGTGCCCAATCCCGGCGGTTCAGCGAGGCTCGACGAAGGAGAGGTGAAGCTGGGACCGCCGCATGATCCTGCCGGTGCGGGCGCGGGCGCAGCGACGGCAGCAGGGGCTTCGCCGCGGTGACCCCGCGCAACGCGAACTCCGTGCCGGTCAGCATGAGTCCGAGCATCAGCGCCTCGTTATGGATGCCGGCGACCAGGTGCATCAGCAACAGCGGATTGGCCGCACCGAGCCACAGGGCGCTGACCTCGGCGACCCCGCAGCGCGCGGCCAGGCGCGGCACCGCCCACACGATCAATCCGACCCCAAGCAACACCACCACCCGGTGACACAGCACCGCGGTGACGATGTTTTCCCCGGTCAACGCCGAGATTCCGCGGCCGATCCACAAAAACAGCGGCCCGTAGGGGGCCGGCGTCTCCCGCCACAGGCTGGGCACCGACAGGGTGAAGACATGGTCGAGGCCCAGGGCCGGGGCCGGACCCACCCGGTAGGGGTCCAAGCCCAGCCGGGAGATCTGACTCTGCGCCAGGTAGGAGTAAACGTCCTTGCTGTACATCGGCGGGGCGACCAGCAGCGGCAGCATCCACAGCAGCAGGGTCCGGTCGAGCTGGCTGCGCGACATCCGTCGCTTGCCCAGGGCAAAGCGCCCCAGCATCAGCCAGGCCAGCGCCATCATCACCGCGCCGGTGGTGGTCATGGTCAGGGCGACGGTGGCCAGCCGCGACGGCAGATTCAGCAGCCGGACCCCGAAGGTCGGGTCTTGCACCACCGGCCGTGCGCCGGCCCCCAGGGCGCCGATGGCCATCAGCACCGTTCCGGTCGCACCAAACAGCCGGGTGCGCCGCAATGCGACCAGCTCAGCGGCATTAAGCGGGGAGCCGACGGTGCGCTCGTCGCCGTGCAGGTGCGCGATCGACGTGCTCAGCGAATGCCGGCGGAGGGCCATCCCAGCAGCGTAACGGCCGCTAGTTTTGCGGCCGGCGCACGCGCAGTGTGATCAGCGCAACGGCCGATCCGGGCTGAACTGAGGTAACCCTTTCTAGACCGTGCTCTGGAATTGCGTCACACTGGTGTTGTGAAATTCGAGGCCTCCGAAGTGGGGGAGGTGAAGGCCACCACCGAAGCCGCCGGGCAACGCCCCGGCGGTGCGGTTATGGCAGGCACCCCGCTGGCGGCCGAAGTCGGCAGCGGCCACGACACGCGTCATGCGGTGGTACGCCTGCTGATGGAATCCGGATCGATCACCGCGGGGGAGATCGGCGCCCAGTTGGGATTGTCGGCCGCCGGGGTGCGCCGCCACCTCGACGCGCTGATCGAGATGGGTGACGCCGAGGCACATGCGGCGGCATCCTGGCAGCAGGTGGGGCGTGGACGTCCGGCGAAGCGGTTCCAGCTCACCGATGCCGGCCGGGGCAAGCTCGGTCACCGCTATGACGACCTCGCGGTGGCCGCCATGCGCCAGCTGCGCGAGATCGGCGGCGAGGACGCGGTGGTCGACTTCGCGCGACAGCGCATCGACACCATCTTGGCCAAGGTCGCGGCCGTCGCCGCCGGCAGTGACACTGCCGACGACGGCGACCTGGAAGCGACCGCGCAGCGCATCGCCGGCGCGCTGTCGGAGGCCGGTTACGCCGCCACCACCGCGCGGGTGGACGGTGGCGTACCGGGGGTGCAGATACTGCAGCACCACTGCCCGGTGGCCAACGTCGCCAAGGAGTTCCCGGAGCTGTGCCGGGCCGAGCGGCAGGCGATGGCCGAAGTGCTGGGCACCCACGTGCAGCGGTTGGCGACCATCGCCGACGGCGGCTACGTCTGCACCACCCATGTGCCGCTGACCAACCGAAGCACCAAGGCCGCAAAGGCCGGCAAGTCCGGCGCCGCCGCGACCGCCAAAAAACAGCATTAGCAGCACCGACCGACCTTCGGCGCACACCCTGCGCCGAAGCCATCACGAAAACCGAAGGAGCGTCACCATGACACTCACGCCGGAGGCCACCGAAGCAACCGCGGAGCCGACCCAGGAAGAGACGATCGCGTCGCTGGGTCGGTACGAATTCGGGTGGGCCGACAGCGACGCCGCCGGTGCAGCCGCCCAGCGGGGTATCTCCGAGGCCGTGGTACGCGACATCTCGGCGAAGAAGAACGAGCCGGAGTGGATGCTCGAGGCTCGCCTGCGGGCCTACCGGACCTTCATGAAGAAGCCGATGCCCAACTGGGGCTCGGACTTGTCCGGCATCGACTTCGACAACATCAAGTACTTCGTGCGCTCCACCGAGAAGCAGGCCCAGACCTGGGACGACCTGCCCGACGACATCCGCAACACCTACGACCGTCTGGGTATCCCGGAGGCCGAAAAACAGCGCTACATCGGTGGCGTCGCCGCCCAGTACGAATCCGAAGTGGTCTACCACAAGATCCGCGAAGACCTTGAGGCACAAGGGGTCATCTTCCTTGACACCGACACCGCGCTCAAGGAGCACGAGGAGCTGTTCCGCGAGTACTTCGGCACGGTGATCCCGGCCGGAGACAACAAGTTCTCCGCGCTCAACACCGCGGTGTGGAGTGGGGGATCGTTCATCTATGTGCCCAAGGGCGTGCACGTCGACATCCCGCTGCAGGCCTACTTCCGGATCAACACCGAGAACATGGGCCAGTTCGAGCGCACGCTGATGATCATCGACGAAGACGCCTATGTGCACTACATCGAGGGCTGCACCGCGCCGGTGTACACCTCGGACTCGCTGCATTCGGCGGTGGTGGAGATCGTCGTCAAGCCGGGCGGCCGCTGCCGCTACACCACCATCCAGAACTGGTCGGTCAACGTCTACAACCTGGTCACCAAGCGGGCCCGGGCCGAGGCTGGCGCCACCATGGAGTGGGTCGACGGCAATATCGGCTCCAAGGTCACCATGAAGTACCCGGCGGTCTGGATGACCGGCGAACACGCCAAGGGCGAGGTGCTCTCGGTGGCGTTCGCCGGCGAGGACCAGCATCAGGACACCGGTGCCAAGATGCTGCACCTGGCGCCGAACACATCGTCGAACATCGTCTCCAAGTCGGTGGCGCGTGGCGGCGGCCGGTCCTCGTACCGCGGGCTGGTGGAGATCCACAAGGGTGCGCACGGCGCGAAGTCGAGCGTGAAATGCGATGCGCTGCTGGTCGACAATGTCAGCCGCAGCGACACCTACCCCTACGTCGACATCCGTGAGGATGACGTCACCGTCGGCCACGAGGCCACCGTGTCGAAGGTCAGCGAGAACCAGCTGTTCTACCTGATGAGCCGCGGCCTGACCGAGGACGAGGCGATGGCGATGGTGGTGCGCGGCTTCGTCGAGCCGATCGCCAAGGAACTGCCGATGGAGTATGCGCTGGAACTCAACAAGCTGATCCAGCTGCAGATGGAAGGCTCGGTGGGCTAGGTGACAAGCTCCATTGCCGGTACCAACCTGACCCAGGCGGCCGAAGGCTTCCACAAGGGTATGCAGTTCACCTCGTTCGACGTCGAGGCGTTCGAGGTGCCGCACGGTCGCGACGAGGTGTGGCGGTTCACCCCGCTGCGCCGGCTGCGCGGCCTGCATGACGGCTCCGCGGTCGCCGATGCGGCCGCCGCCATCGAGGTCCTTGGCTCGGATGCCGTGCGGATCGAGACGGTGGCGCGCGGTGACGACCGGCTGGGCGCCGCGGGTGTGCCCGCGGACCGCATTGCGGCCCAAGCCTTCTCGGCGTTTCGTGAGGCGACGGTGGTCACCGTGCCCAAGGAAGTGAGCGTCGAGGAGCCCATCGGGATCACTGTCACCGGCCCGGGTGCGGGAGCCACGGCCTACGGCCACCTGCAGCTGCGTGCCGAGGAACTGTCGCGGGCGACCGTCGTGATCGACGTGCGGGGCAGCGGAACCTACGCCGACAACGTCGAATTCGTGGTCGGCGACGGCGCGCAGCTGACCGTGGTCTGGATCGCCGAAGCCGACCCGGACCTGGTGCACGTCACCATGCACCACGCGGCGCTGGGCAAGGACGCGGTGCTGCGCCACAGTGCCGTGCAGCTGGGTGGTGAATTGGTACGCCTGACCGGACGGGTCCGGTTCGACCGCCCGGGTGGTGACGCCGAAATGCTCGGCCTGTACTTCGCCGACGACGGCCAGCACCTCGAATCGCGGCTGCTGGTCGACCACGCCCAGCCCAACTGCCGGTCGAACGTGCTCTACAAGGGCGCGCTGCAGGGCGACCCGGGTTCGGCGCTGCCGGACGCCCACACCGTCTGGGTCGGCGACGTGCTGATCCGCGCAACCGGCGTCGGCACCGACACCTTCGAGGTGAACCGCAACCTGGTCCTGGCCGACGGCGCCCGGGCCGACTCGATTCCCAACCTGGAGATCGAGACCGGTGAGATCGTTCAGGCCGGCCATGCCAGCGCGACTGGACGGTTCGACGATCTCCAGTTGTTCTACCTGCAGGCGCGCGGCATCCCCGAAGAGCAGGCCCGGCGCCTGATCGTGCGCGGATTCTTCGGCGAGATCATCGCCAAGATTCCCGTTGCGGCCGTACAGGAACGCCTCGCCGAGGCCGTCGAGCGTGAACTCGCGGTCACCGAGAACCGATAAAACCGAACGCATCATCTAAGGACACGAATCAGCAATGAGCACATTGGAAATCAAGGGCCTGCATGTGAGTGTGTCGCCCGCCGGCGACGACGGCACGGCCGACATCCCGATTCTGCACGGTGTCGACCTGACGGTGAACTCCGGTGAGACACATGCCCTGATGGGCCCGAACGGGTCCGGCAAGTCCACGCTGTCCTACGCGATCGCCGGGCACCCCAAGTACACCGTGACGTCCGGGTCGATCACCCTTGACGGCGAAGACGTGCTGGCGATGAGCATCGACGAGCGTGCGCGCGCGGGCCTGTTCCTGGCCATGCAATACCCGGTCGAGGTGCCGGGGGTGTCGATGTCGAACTTCCTGCGTACCGCGGTGACTGCCGTGCGCGGTGAGGCGCCGAAACTGCGGGCCTGGATCAAGGAACAACGTGCGGCGTTCGCCGACTTGGGCATCGACTCCGGATTCGCGGAACGCAACGTCAACGAGGGCTTCTCCGGCGGGGAGAAGAAGCGCCACGAGATCTTGCAGCTGAGCCTGCTCAAGCCGAAGATCGCGGTCCTCGACGAGACCGACTCCGGCCTGGATGTCGACGCACTGCGGGTGGTCAGCGAAGGGGTGAATCGCTATCAGGAGGCCGAGAACGGCGGCGTGCTGGTGATCACCCACTACACCCGCATCCTGCGCTACATCCAGCCGCAGTTCGTGCACGTCTTCGCCGGTGGGCGGATCGTCGAGTCGGGCGGGCCGGAGCTGGCCGACGAGCTGGAGGAGAACGGCTACGAGCGCTTCACCGCCGAGGCGGCAGTGGCGGAGGCCTAGAACATGACACTGTCGGTCAGTCGTCCGGCGGGGCCGGACCTCGACGCGATTCGGGCGGACTTCCCGATCCTGAACCGTGTCATGCGCGGCGGAAGCCGGCTGGCCTACCTGGATTCGGGTGCCACCTCGCAGCGTCCACTGCCGGTGCTCGACGCGGAGCGGGAGTTCCTGCTGACCTCCAACGGCGCGGTGCACCGCGGGGCGCACCAGCTGATGGAGGAGGCCACCGACGCCTACGAGGACGGCCGGTCCGCGATCGCGCGCTTCGTCGGGGCCGAACCGGACGAGCTGGAGTTCACCAAGAACGCCACCGAGTCGTTGAACCTGGTGTCCTATGTGCTCGGCGACGACCGTTTCGCGGGGGCGGTCGGGCCCGGCGACGTCATCGTCACCACCGAACTGGAACACCACGCGAACCTGATTCCCTGGCAGGAGCTGGCGCGCCGCACCGGTGCGACGTTGCAGTGGTACGAGGTGACGCCCGACGGGCGCATCGACCTGGACTCGCTGCAACTCGACGAGCGCGTCAAAGTCGTTGCGTTCACCCATCACTCGAACGTGACCGGCGCGCTGGCGCCGGTGGACGAGCTGGTGTCAAGGGCCCGCGCGGTGGGTGCGCTCACCGTGCTGGACGCCTGCCAGTCGGTGCCGCACCAGCCCGTCGACTTCCACGGATTGGGTGTGGACTTCGCGGCGTTCTCGGGTCATAAGATGCTGGGGCCCAACGGGATCGGGGTGCTGTACGGCCGGCGGGAGCTGTTGGCTACGTTGCCGCCATTCCTCACCGGCGGATCGATGATCGAGACGGTCACGATGGCTTCGAGCACCTACGCGCCGGCACCGCAACGTTTTGAGGCAGGCACGCCGATGACCTCGCAGGTCGTCGGGCTGGCCGCGGCCGCCCGCTACCTCGATGCGATCGGCATGGACGTGGTGGCAGCCCATGAGCGTGAACTGGTGGCCGCCACACTCGAGGGACTCGCCGGCATTCCCGGGGTGCACATCGTGGGGCCCACCACCATGATCGACCGGGGCTCGCCGGTGTCGTTTGTCATCGACGGGGTGCACGCGCACGACGTCGGTCAGGTGCTCGACGACGACGGTGTCGCGGTCCGGGTGGGCCACCACTGCGCAATGCCGTTGCACCGCAAGTTCAATGTGGCTGCCACCGCCCGAGCCTCGTTCGCGGTGTACAACACCCACGAGGAGGTGGAGCGCCTGCTGGCGGGTGTTCGCCGGGCCGTGGAATTCTTCGGGGGAGTGTGAGACGTTGCGTCTTGAGCAGTTCTATCAAGAGGTGATCCTCGATCACTACAAGCATCCGCAGCATCGTGGGCTGCGAGAGCCCTACGGCGCGCAGGTGCACCACGTCAACCCGACCTGCGGTGACGAACTGACCCTGCGGGTGGCGCTGTCGCCCGACGGCACGCAGATCGCCGACGTCTCCTATGACGGGCAGGGGTGCTCGATCTCGCAGGCGGCGACCTCGGTGCTGGCCACCCAGGTGATCGGCGTGTCGGTGGAGCAGGCCTTGACGACATTCGATGCATTCCACGAAATGGTCTCCTCACGCGGCACTGTGGAAGGCGACGAGGAGGTGCTCGGTGACGGCATCGCGTTCGCCGGGGTGGCCAAGTACCCGGCACGGGTGAAGTGTGCGCTGCTCGGCTGGATGGCGTTCAAGGATGCGTTGGCGCAGGCACTGGCGAAGACAGAGGAACCAACGCTGGCATCAGTCAGTGGGACAACCCAGGAGATGAATCGATGAGCGAATTGGGACCGGACGAGCTGCTCGCCGAAGTCGAGGAATCGATGCACGACGTCATCGACCCCGAGATCGGCATCAACGTGATGGACCTGGGCCTGGTGTATGACCTGTCGATCCGGCAGGACGAGGACGGCGCGGCCGCGGTCGTCACCATGACCCTCACCTCGCCGGCCTGCCCGCTGCAGGACATGATCGCCGAGCAGGTCGAGAACGCCACCGTGGGCGCCGGTCTGGTCAAGAAGGTCGACCTGTCCTGGGTCTGGGAGCCGGCCTGGGGACCGGACAAGATCACCGATGAGGGCCGCGAAATGATGCGCGCAGTCGGCTTCACGGTCTGACCGTGCCGGCATCCGAGTTCTGGCTCTGCCGGACCTGCGGTGTCGAACACGAGGCGACACCGCAGGTGTGCGCCATCTGCGCCGATGATCGGCAATGGGTGCCGCCGGACGGCCAGCACTGGGCCACCTTGGACGGCTTGGTCGCCGAAGGCATGCAGTCCTACGCCTTTGAACTGGAACCCGGGCTGATCGGGATCGGCAGCAATCCGCCGCTGGGTATCGGTCAACTGGGCAAGCTGGTGTGCACGCCCAGCGGCAACATCCTGTGGGATCCATCGGGATTCGTCGATGACGCCGCGGTCGCCGCAGCGCTCGAGCACGGTCCGGTGCTCGGCGTCGTCGCCAGCCACCCCCACATGTTCGGCGCCCAGGTGGAATGGGGCCGACGACTCGGCGGGGTACCGGTGTACGTCAACGCCGCGGACAAAGAATGGGTGATGCGTCCGGACCCGGCGATCCGGTACTGGTCCGGGCGGCTGGAGCTCGCACCCGGTTTGACCGTGATTCAGGTCGGCGGCCACTTTCCGGGCAGCTGTGTCGCGTGCTGGGACGCCGGTGCCGACGGGCGCGGGGTGCTGCTGGTCGGCGACACCGTCTTCCCGAACCCTGACCGGCGCACGGTGGCCTTCCTGCGCAGCTATCCGAATCGGATTCCGCTGTCGGCGGCTGTCGCCCAGCGGATGGCTGCAACGTTGGAGGAGTTGCGCTTCGACCGCATGTACGGGTTGCACACCAACACCATCGACACCGATGCGGTGGCCGCGGTCAGATTCTCGGCGGACCGTCACGCAGCGTGGGCGCGCGGCGACCACGACGACCTCACCTAGCGCGGGACCGGTCAGCGTTGTCATGTGTCCCGGCCGGCAGCCCGGGGGACGGGCGCTGCCATACTCGTCGCGTGACTGTGACGGAAAACGAGCGGACACGGTGACGACGAGCAGGCGACGGTTTATGGCCGGGATGGCGGCTGCGGCGGCGGGCACAGCTGTTGGCGGGCTCGCGGCGTGCGGATCGCGGGGGCCGGGGGCCGACACCATTTTCATCGGTGGCCCGGTGGTGACGGTGGCGCCGGGCGCTCCGGAGGCCGAGGCGCTCGCGGTCACCGCTGGCCGGATCAGCCGGGTCGGCACCGCCGACGAAGTGCTACGACTGCGGGGCTCGGGGACCACCGTCGTCGACCTGCGCGGCCGGGCGCTGCTGCCGGCATTCGTGGAGCCGCATGGTCATCCCTTCGAGATGGGCTCCACCCTGGCTCCGCCGGCCATCGATGTGCGTCCCTTCACCGTCCCCACCGCCAGCGGGGTGTTCGCGAAGCTGGCCGAGGCCGTGGCGGACACGCCCAAGGGGCAGCCGATTCTGCTCAACGGGGTGGATCCGCTGCTGCAGACCGGGCTGCAGCCCTTCACCCGCAACGAACTGTCCCGGCTTGCGCCGAACAACCCCGTGGTGATCATTTCCAACAGCGGCCACGCCGCCTATGGCAACACGGCCGCATTCACCGCGGCCGGCATCACCAAGACCACCCCCAACCCGGCCGGGGCGCAGTACATCCACGGGCTCGACGGCCAGCTGACCGGCGAGGTGCGCGAGGCGGCGGCGGTGATGGCGTTGGTGGCGCCCTTCTCCGGTGCGATCATGGCCAACGCCGGCGACAATCTGCGCTGGGCCTACTCCCAACTCGCCCGCGCGGGAATCGCCACTGCCACCGAACATTCCTATGATGCGCGTGCGCAATCCGAGGTGTTCGGCAAGCTCGCTCAGCAGGCCGACTGTGCGGTGCGGGTCCGTGCCTACGAGATCGGCACCGCAGACCTGGCCGCGGACACCAAGAATGTTCGTGGCAAGCGGGCCCGCGCCGACGTCCTGTTCGACAAGATCGGGATGAAGATGTGGGCGGACGGTTCGCCCTGGCAGGGCAACATCTTCACCACCTTCCCGTATCTGAGTAACGCCACCACCGCGGGCATGGGCCTGGGGCCCGACCACCGCGGCCGGATGAACTACTCGCCCGAACAGATCCAGGAACTGACCAAGGCCTTCGTCGATCAGCATTGGCAGGTCTCCTGCCACGTCCACGGTGATGCCGCGATCGACGTGGTGCTGGACGCCTTCGAACAGGCGCGCACGCCCCCGGCGCTGCGACCCCGGATCGAACACGTCGGAGCCATGCGACCCGATCAATTCGCGCGGGCCGCGCAGCTGGGAATCACCCCCAGCCTGTTCATCGAACACATCTATTACTGGGGAGATGTGTTGGTGGACAAGCTGTTCGGTGCGGACCACGGCTCGCACTGGATGTCGGCGCGTTCGGCTCTGGACGCCGGGCTGCGGCTGTCGTTCCACAATGACGGCACCGTCACCCCGCCCAACCCGATCGGCAACATCGCCACCGCGGTGAACCGCATCGCCAAGGGCAGCGGCCGGGCGCTGGCACCCGAACAGCGCATCGGCGTGGATGCGGCGATCAAGGCGCAGACACTCAACGCCGCCTGGCAACTGCGGCTGGACACCGAGATCGGCAGCCTGGAGCCCGGCAAGTACGCCGATCTGGTCGTACTGTCCCACAACCCTCGCCGCGTGCCGCCTGCGGAGCTGCGTGACGTGGCCGTGGAGGCCACCTACCTGATGGGCCGGCAGACCTACGGAAAGGTGCTGGGGTAGCGGTTGCGGTGCCGCCGAGGCCCGCTACGCGGGCGGCTCGGGGCAGTTGCCGTCGCCGGCCCACACGGTGACCCGGGCCGCCTGCAGCACGCCGTCGCCGTCCGTGGTTCCACCGGCAGCGACGCACTTGCCAGCGCTGATCGACGGTGCGCTGACGGTGACCATCCGGCGGAAGTGGGTGCTGTCGTTGACCGTGACCGTGGTCGGCCCGGACGGGCCACTGATGGTGAGGGTGTCACCGGAGACCGACTCGACCACGCCGCGCACGCCACGGTGCGGCTTCGGGGGAGCCGGGGCGTCGGCCGCGGCGGGTCGCTGCGGGCACTTGCCGTCGACGGTGGTGCTGATCGCCACGAACTTCGCGGTGATGGCGCCGCTGTCGGCGGGGGCGCTGTCGCCAGTGGCGCCGACCTTGATGCAGGTGCCGGCGGTGATCTCGGCGCGTTGTGCGGGTACCGACTCGAAGATCCGCGTGCCGTCGGTCAAGGCCACCGTGGTGGTGCCGGACGAGCGGGCCACCTCAAAGATGTTACCCGACACCGAGGAGACCGAACCCATCACGTGGTCGCCCTGGGCGTGTGCCAATGCGGGGAAAATCATTGCGGTGGTTCCGGTTACCGTGAAAACAGCGAGAGCTGTGCGACAACGGGCAGACATCAACATGCTCCAATCGTGGACTTAGCTGGTGCGCTTGTCCTGGTTTTAGGTCATCTCACCGTCGGCGGTACAGCTGTCCACGACCTTGCTCTGAGCTGTGTGTGGGCTGTGTATGCGCCGGAACCCTGCCGCAGAGGGTCCGAGCCCCTCTTACGACTCGCCGCCGGTGTTGGTTTCCGGCACCTGTCTCTGCTGCCGGCGTGGCGAGATGCCAACTGCCGGAGTGCATCTACGGGGCGGCAAGGTTCCAGAAATGAGCGGCGTGTCGGCCGGGCGGATTGAAATCGGTTTGCCAGTGCCGCAAAGCGGGCATACCTCCTGCCAGCACGACTCACGAGTCAGACCATCGCCACCAGGCTGAGGCTGGCGTGGGCGTCGCCAGGAAGACGGGTAACCGCCATGATCACCCTCGGAGTCATCCTTATCGTTCTCGGGCTCGTCCTGCCCGCCCTGGCCCCAGCCTTCGTTTACGCGAACGTCTTGTTTTCCATCGGTGTCGTCCTCTTGGTTGTCGGCCTGATCCTGATGTTCGCCGGTAGAGCGGGCCACGCGGTCGGCGGTCGTCGCCACTACTACTAGCAGCGGCGGCGCCGCCGGAAACTCGTCGCTGCCAATTCCGCCGCAATCGGCATGAATCTATGACTTCCTGCACCCGGAAACGGGTGCAGGCTGACGGCAACGCCGACGGCGCAGTCGTAACACGGTCGGCTGCAGTGTGCAGTTGACCACCAATTGAAGGGACAACTCCCCATGGGAATCGTCGACAAGGCTAAGAATGCCGTGCAGAACGCGAGCGGCAAGGTCAAGGAACAAGCCGGCAAGGTCACCGGTGACACGGACACCGAAGCTGAAGGCAAGAAGGATCAGCTGAAGGCCAACGTCAAGAAGACCGGCGAGAGCATCAAGGACACGTTCCGCTGACCTCTGCCGTGAGAGAGAGTCGCCGCCGTAGCTACGGCGGCGACTTTCGTTTCGCGGCCACACCAGCGCGGGTGCCCAGCCGGGAACACCGCGGCGTATCCGGGCGTTAGGCCAATCATGGCAACTCAAGACCTCACCGCAGCGAAATTCGAAGAAACCATCGCCGACAACGACATCGTGCTCGTCGACTTCTGGGCGTCCTGGTGCGGGCCGTGCCGATCGTTCGCGCCGACGTTCGCGGCAGCCTCCGAGAAACACCCTGACGTGGTGTTCGCCAAGGTCGACACCGAAGCCGAGCAGCAGTTGGCCGCTGCCGCCCAGATCCGTTCCATTCCCACCCTGATGGCGTTCAAGAAGGGCACGCTGGTGTTCAACCAGGCCGGTGCGCTGCCCGCTCCGGCGTTGGAGAACCTGGTCCAGCAGGTCAAGGACCTCGATGTCGAGGCGGCGTTGGCCGAGCAGGCCGCTGCAGGCAAGCCCGACCAGGTCTGAGGGCACGCACGCGATAGCGTGCATCCGTGTCTTCCGAATCCGAATTCATCCTGGTCGAACGTCCCCGTCCGCACGTCGCACTGATCACGCTGAACCGCCCGGAGCGGATGAACTCCATGGCGTTCGACGTCATGGTTCCGCTACGCGATGCGCTGGCCGAGATCAGCTACGACAACTCGGTGCGGGTGGTGGTGCTCACCGGGGCGGGCCGAGGGTTCTCCTCGGGCGCCGACCACAAGTCCGCGGGTTCGGTGCCGCACGTGGCCGGGCTGACCCGCCCCACCTTCGGCCTGCGCTCGATGGAACTGCTCGACGACATCATCCTGGGGCTGCGGCGGCTGCACCAGCCGGTGATCGCCGCCGTCAACGGGGCGGCCATCGGTGGCGGACTGTGCCTGGCGCTGGCGGCCGACATCCGGGTCGCCGCGTCCGGGGCCTACTTTCGGGCGGCCGGCATCAACAACGGGCTGACCGCCAGTGAGCTGGGGCTGAGCTATCTGTTGCCCCGGGCGATCGGGGCGTCGCGAGCGTTCGAGATCATGCTCACGGGCCGGGACGTCGATGCCACCGAGGCCGAGCGAATTGGCCTGGTCTCGCGGGTCGTGGAGCAGCCGGACCTGCTGGACACCTGCTACGACATGGCCGAGCGGATCGCCGGTTTCTCTCGCCCCGGGGCCGAATTGACCAAGCGGACGCTCTGGAGCGGACTTGACGCCGGTAGTCTGGAGGGGCACATGCAGGCCGAGGGGCTCGGGCAGCTCTACGTGCGCCTGCTGACCAGCAACTTCGAGGAAGCCGTCGCTGCGCGCGCCGAGAAGCGCCCACCGGCCTTTACTGACGATAAGTAGCAATAACACGACAGGAGTACGCGCGCGTGATTACCGCAACGGGCCTGGAGGTCCGCGCCGGAGCGCGCACCCTGCTCGACTCGGTGGACTCGGTGCTGCGGATACAGCCCGGAGACCGGATCGGACTGGTCGGCCGCAACGGCGCCGGCAAGACCACCACGCTGCGCATCCTGGCCGGTGAAGGTGAGCCGTACGCGGGCACCATCACCCGCACCGGCGAGGTCGGCTACCTGCCGCAGGACCCCCGGGAAGGCAACCTCGACGTGCTGGCTCGCGACCGGGTGCTCTCGGCGCGTGGCCTGGACACGATCCTGACCGACCTGGAGAAGCAGCAGGTGCTGATGGCCGAGGTCGTCGACGACACCGAGCGCGACCGGGCCATCCGTCGCTACGGCCAGCTCGAAGAGCGATTCGCTGCGTTGGGTGGCTACGCCGCCGAGAGTGAGGCGGGCCGGATCTGCACCAGCCTGGGTCTGCCCGATCGGGTGCTGACGCAGCCGCTGCGGACCCTGTCCGGCGGGCAGCGCCGCCGGGTGGAGCTGGCCCGGATCCTGTTCGCCGCTGGCGAGGGCGGCGCTGGAGGCGCCGGTTCGGGTACCACCCTGCTGCTCGACGAACCGACCAACCACCTCGACGCGGATTCGATCGGCTGGCTGCGTGACTTCCTGAAGAACCACAGCGGGGGACTGGTCCTGATCAGCCACGACGTGGACCTGTTGGCCGACGTGGTCAATCGGGTGTGGTTCCTGGACGCGGTGCGCGGCGAGGCCGATGTCTACAACATGGGCTGGAAGAAATACCTCGACGCCCGTGCCACCGATGAACAGCGTCGCCGCCGGGAGCGCGCCAATGCCGAACGCAAAGCTGGAGCGCTGCGCGCCCAGGCCGCGAAGATGGGTGCCAAGGCGACCAAAGCCGTTGCGGCGCAGAACATGCTGCGTCGCGCTGAGCGGATGATGGCCGAACTCGACGACGAGCGGGTCGCCGACAAGGTCGCCAAGATCAAGTTCCCGACCCCGTCGGCGTGCGGGAAAACCCCGCTGATGGCCAGCGGGCTGACCAAGGTGTATGGCTCGCTGGAGATCTTCACCGGCGTCGACCTGGCCATCGACCGGGGCTCACGCGTGGTGGTGCTGGGCCTCAACGGCGCCGGCAAGACCACCCTGCTGCGGCTGCTCGCCGGAGTCGAGACCCCCGACGCCGGTCAGCTGGAGCCCGGCCACGGTTGCAAGATCGGCTATTTCGCCCAGGAACACGACACCATCGACAACGCTGCGACGGTGTGGGAGAACATCGTTCATGCGGCCCCCGACACCTCCGAGCAGGATCTGCGCGGGCTGCTGGGCGCCTTCATGTTCACCGGGCCGCAGCTGGAGCAACCGGCCGGCACGCTGTCCGGCGGTGAGAAGACCCGGCTGGCGCTGGCCGGCCTGGTGGCATCCACCGCGAATGTGTTGTTGCTCGACGAACCGACCAACAACCTCGACCCGGCCTCGCGTGAGCAGGTCCTCGACGCGCTGCGCAGCTATGCCGGCGCGGTGGTGCTGGTCACCCACGACCCGGGCGCGGCCGAGGCACTTGATCCCCAGCGCGTGGTGTTGCTGCCCGACGGCACCGAAGACCACTGGTCGGCGGACTACCGCGACCTGATCGAGCTGGCCTAGCAAGCGAGGCTGAGCCGGGCCCGGCGGCCCCGCTGTCCCGATTCCCCTGTATTTCAGCCAAACCCGCCCGATCGCCACGTCGGCTTCCTACGCTGAAGCCGTCAAGGCGGCGAGGGGATGGTGAGGGGACGTGGCGACGACGACGAAACCGAACAAGCAACGCGATCGTCAACTGGTCGAGTTGCGCAGCGCCTATGAGGGCGGGGCGAGTATCCGGACTTTGGCGGCGTCGACCGGCCGATCGTACGGATCCGTGCACAGCATGCTGCGGGAGTCGGGCGCGGCGATGCGCAGCCGCGGTGGGCCCAACCACCGCACCCGATCGCGTTAGCGCAACTCCGTGCATCTCGCCGAGCGTGTACGCAGGGCGAGATTTCGGCAAGATATCCGTCCTGAGTGCACGCTCGGTACCAAAATTGCCCTCTAGTGCGGCGAAATCAGCTGTGCCGCACCGAATCCTCGACCAGGTCGAGGACCGCAGACAATCGCTGCGGGTCTTCTCCTGAGGCCAGTCGCGCGACCAGGCCGTCGAGCACCAGATCCAGGTAGCAGTGCAACACCTCAGCGGGGACGTCATCGCGCAGCCGGCCGGCCCGCTTCTGGCGGCGCAGCCGATCCACTGTGGCAGCGGTCAATTCGGCTGAGCGTTCCGCCCAGCCGCGGCTGAATTCCGGGTCGTGGCGCAGTTTGCGGGCGATCTCCAGCCGGGTGGCCAGCCAGTCGAACTGCTCCGGGGCCGCCAGCATGTCGCGCATCACGCCGATCAGGCCCTCGCGCGAGGCGACATCAGCCATCCGCTGCGCGTCTTCGCGTGCCAACTCGAAGAACAGCGTGTCCTTATCGCGGAAGTGATGGAAGATCGCCCCGCGCGACAGCCCGATCATCTGCTCCAGTCGCCGCACTGTCGCCTGGTCGTAGCCGTAGGCGGCGAAGCAGCGCCGCGCGCCATCGAGGATCTGGCGGCGCCGGGCCGCCAGGTGATCCTCGCTGACCCTGGGCATCAGGTGATCGCTGTCTACGCGGTCTTGGACGACTTCAGCATGTTGCGCAGCACGTACTGCAGGATGCCGCCGTTGCGGTAGTAGTCGGCCTCGCCGGGGGTGTCGATGCGCACCACCGCGTCGAACTCGACCTTCTCTCCACTTTCCTTGGTGGCGGTGACCTTGACCGTCTTCGGCGTCTTGCCAGCGTTGAGTTCTTCGATACCGACGATGTCGAAGGTCTCGGTGCCGTCCAGGCCCAGCGTCTTGGCGGTCTCGCCGGCCGGGAACTGCAGCGGGATCACGCCCATGCCGATCAGGTTCGAACGGTGGATGCGCTCGAAGGACTCGGTGATGACGGCCTTGACGCCCAGCAGCGTGGTGCCCTTGGCCGCCCAGTCACGCGACGAGCCCGAGCCGTATTCCTTGCCGCCCAGCACGACCAGCGGGATGCCGGCCTTCTGGTAGTTCATGCAGGCGTTGTAGATGAACTCCTGCGGGCCACCCTCCTGGGTGAAGTCCCGGGTGTAGCCGCCCTGGGTGCCTTCGAGGCCGATGGTGTCGAGCACCCGATTCTGCAGGCGGATGTTGGCGAAGGTGCCGCGGACCATGACCTCGTGGTTGCCGCGACGGCTGCCCAGCGAGTTGTAGTCCTTGCGCGCCACACCGTGGGCGTCCAGGTAGTCCGCCGCCGGGGTGCCGGGCTTGATCGGGCCGGCCGGGCTGATGTGGTCGGTGGTGACCGAGTCGCCCAGCAGCGCCATCACCCGAGCGCCCTTGATGTCGGAGACCGGCTCGGGCTCCATTCCCATGCCGTCGAAGTACGGGGCCTTGCGCACGTAGGTCGACGCCTCGTCCCAGGCGAAGGTGTCACCGTCCGGGGTCGGCAGGTTGCGCCAGTTGTCGTCGCCCTTGAACACGTCGGCGTAGGACTTGCGGAACATGTCCTGGTTGATCGCGGACTTGATGGTGTCGTCGATCTCCTGGGCCGACGGCCAGATGTCGCGCAGGAAGACGTCGTTGCCGTCGGTGTCCTTGCCCAGGGAATCGGTTTCGAAGTCGAAGTCCATGGTGCCGGCCAGTGCGTAGGCGATCACCAGCGGCGGGGATGCCAGGTAGTTCATCTTGACGTCGGGGGAGATGCGGCCCTCGAAGTTGCGGTTACCCGAGAGCACCGCGGTGACGGTCAGGTCTTCCTCGTTGACCGCCTTGGAGATCTCCTCGGGCAGCGGGCCGGTGTTACCGATACAGGTGGTGCAGCCGTAACCGCCCAGGTAGAAGCCGAGCTTCTCCAGGTAGGGCCACAGGCCGGCCTTCTCGTAGTAGTCGGTGACGACCTGGCTGCCCGGGGCCATGTTGGTCTTCACCCACGGCTTGGACGACAGGCCCTTCTCGACGGCGTTGCGCGCCAGCAGGGCCGCGCCGATCATCACCGACGGGTTGGACGTGTTGGTGCACGAGGTGATACCCGCGACGGCGACGGCGCCGTGGTCGAGGATGAATTCGCCGCGCTCGCCCTTGACGCGGATCGGCTTGCTCGGCCGGCCGTCGGAGCCGTTGGCGGCGGACTGCACGTCCACCGCACCGTCGTCGGCGAAGCTCAGCTTGGCCGGGTCGGAGGCCGGGAAGGACTCCTCGATGGCCTCGTCGAGCTGGGTGTGCGGCGTCGGGAGCTGCTCTTCGACGTAGTTGTGGATGTCCTTGCGGAAGGCGATCTTGCTCTCCGACAACAGGATCCGGTCCTGCGGACGCTTCGGTCCGGCGATCGACGGGACCACGGTGGACAGGTCCAGCTCCAGGTACTCGGAGAAGGCCGGCTCGCGGTCCGGGTTGTGCCACATGCCCTGGGTCTTGGCGTAGGCCTCGACCAGCGCGAGCTGCTCGTCGGTGCGGCCGGTCAGGCGCAGGTAGTTGATGGTCTCTTCGTCGATCGGGAAGATCGCGCAGGTCGAGCCGAACTCGGGGCTCATGTTGCCCAGGGTGGCGCGGTTGGCCAGCGGCACCTCGGCCACGCCCTTGCCGTAGAACTCGACGAACTTGCCGACCACGCCGTGCTTGCGCAGCATGTCGGTGACGGTGAGCACCACGTCGGTGGCGGTGACGCCCGGCTGGATCTCGCCGGTCAGCTTGAAGCCGACGACCCGGGGGATCAGCATCGACACCGGCTGGCCCAGCATGGCCGCCTCGGCCTCGATACCGCCGACGCCCCAGCCCAGCACACCCAGGCCGTTCTGCATGGTGGTGTGGCTGTCGGTGCCCACACAGGTGTCGGGGTAGGCCTGGCCGTTGCGCACCATCACGGTGCGGGCCAGGTACTCGATGTTGACCTGGTGCACGATGCCGGTGCCCGGCGGGACGACCTTGAAGTCGTCGAAAGCGCCTTGGCCCCAACGCAGGAACTGGTAGCGCTCGGCGTTGCGCTGGTACTCCAGCTCGACGTTGCGCTCGAAGGCGTCGGCGGTGCCGAAAACGTCGAGGATCACGGAGTGGTCGATGACCATCTCGGCGGGCGAGAGCGGGTTGACCTTGTTGGGGTCGCCGCCCAGGGCGGTGACGGCCTCACGCATGGTGGCCAGGTCGACGACGCAGGGCACACCGGTGAAGTCCTGCATGATCACCCGCGCCGGGGTGAACTGGATCTCGATGCTCGGCTCGGCGGACGGGTCCCAGTTGGCGATCGCGTTGATGTGATCTTTGGTGATGTTCGCGCCGTCCTCGGTGCGCAGCAGGTTCTCGGCCAGCACCTTGAGGCTGTAGGGGAGTTTCTCGGTGCCGGGGACGGCATCGAGGCGGAAGATCTCATAGTTCGTGTCACCCACGGTCAGGGTGTCGCGGGCTCCGAACGAATTCACCGAATCTGTGCTGGTCACTTCAACTCCCGAGATCGAGTTCTCATCCATCGACGGGTCCGCGCCGACGGGCGACATAACCCTAACAGTACGATTGTCCTGTATAAAGTAAGGTTCACCTCACTTGGCCGGGGTTGATACCGTCATCAACCGTGACGATCCAGCACCCGCCGGCCTACATTCCTGGCGAGCTCTGCATCACCGTCGGCCTCGACCCGGCCACTCCGCCCGACGACTGCATGGCGCTGGTCAAGGTTGCCGTCGCCGCCGACGGGGTGAGCGCACCGGCGGCCGATGTGCCGGCGCTGCGCGAGGTGGTGGCCCAGGCGGGCCGCGACGGCATCGACCTCAAGATCGTCGAGGTCGCCCGAAACCCCGGGATGGACACCGCGCTGCGTGACGTCGCCACCGTGGTCGGCTACGACTATCCGGATTCGACCGTCCTGGTCGTCAGTAGTAACTATGTCGGCAGCTATAGCGGCCAGTTTCACCGGTCCAAGCTGGAGGCTGCCGAGGATCACGCCAAAACCGGCGATCCGGTGACCTCGGCGCAGAATTTCCTGCATGAATTGACCACCCCGGATCTGCCCTGGACGGGCCTGACGGTGGTGCTGCTGGTCGGGGTGGCGGCGGCGGCCGTCGGCACCCGCTTCCTGCAGCGACGCAGCAAACGGGCTGCCGAGCGCTCCGACGTCGCGAACTAGCGGCCTTACCTCCGAAAACCCGGAAACTGGGCGATCAATTGTCGCCCAGTTGTGGGCTGCCGCAAATAATTAGGTCACCGAATGGTCACAACCGGCTTAATTACACAAACGTAGTTTGTTACGAACGTTTCTCCAGTGACTGATGTGACGTATGGTCTCAAAAGGCGCAGCTGTTGTAACTGTTGTTTCTGTGCTTTTGCCACCGGCCGAAGCGCGGCGCCGCCTGCTGAGAGTCCGAGGAGATCCAAGCCGAATGAGACGCATGCGCTGTGGCTCCGATGGCTCTGTTTTCCGACTGGCGACCCGGTTGGCCCAACCCGCGACGGTGTCGGTGCTCAGCGCCGCGATGCTGCTGGGCACCCCGGGACTGGCGACGGCCCTACCCGGGCAGGACCCCGACGGCATCGCCGCGCTGATCGCCGACGTCGCCGACGCCAACCAGCAGCTGCAGAACCTGGGCGCGCAGATCGCCGAGGAGAAGGAAGGGGTCAACAAGGCCCTGGTGGATCTGCAGACTGCCCGCGAGGACGCGGCCGCCGCCCAGCACGAGGTGGAGGCCGGTCGGCAGGCGATCGTCGACGCCGATGCCGCGATCGCCGTCGCACAGCGCCGGTTCAACACGTTCGCCGCGTCGACCTACGTCAACGGGCCCTCGGACAGTTACCTGACCGCGGCAAACCCCTCGGACATGATCGCCACGGCTGCGGCCGGGCAAACCTTGGCGCTCTCCTCCCAGCAGGCGCTGGACGGCCTCAAGCGAGCCCGCACCGAACAGCTGAACAAGGAGTCGGCCGCCCGGTGGGCCAAGCAGAAGGCCGACCAGGCCGTCGCCGACGCACAGTCCAGCCAGGACGCCGCGGTGGCCGCGCTCACCGATACCCAGCGCAAGTTCGGCGAACAGCAGGGCGAGATCGACAGGCTGGCCGCACGACGCAACGAGGCGCAGGCCAAACTCGCCGCCGCCCGCGGCCACGATCAGCCCCAGCAGGGGCCAGCGCCGGCCGGTCCCGCAGGCGGTGATCGGTGGGGGAACCCCACCGGACCCGCCGCCGGTCCGGTGGCCGCCAAGGAGCCCGCGAAGTGGGACGGTCCCTGGGACCCGACCCTGCCGATGATCCCCAGCGCCGACGTGCCCGGTGACCCGATCGCCGTCATCAACCAGGTGCTCGGGATTTCCCAGACCTCGGCGCAGGTGACGGCGAATCTCGGCCAGAAGTTCCTGCAGTCGATCGGGCTGGCCCGCCCCGACGACACCGGCATCAACAACGGCAAGATTCCGCGGGTCTACGGCAGGCAGGCCTCCGAATACGTGATCCGGCGTGCCCTTTCGCAGCGCGGCGTGCCCTACTCCTGGGGTGGGGGCACCGCTGCGGGGCCCGGCCGCGGGATCGGCTCCGGTTCGGGCACCGTCGGATTCGACTGCTCCGGGCTGATCCTCTACGCCTTCGCCGGGGTCGGCATCAAGCTGCCGCACTACTCGGGTTCGCAGTACAAGATGGGGCGCCAGATCCCGTCGGCAATGGCGCGTCGCGGCGACGTCATCTTCTACGGACCCGGTGGTAGCCAGCACGTGACGCTCTACCTCGGCAACGGTCTGATGCTGGAGGCCCCGGACGTGGGCCAAACGGTGAAGGTGTCACCGGTACGCAAGAGCGGCATGACGCCTTACGTAGTCCGATACATCGAATACTGACGGCGGTGCAATGCAACTGAGTTCATTACGTCTTTCGCGCCTCATCGGGTCGCTGCTGGTGGCGATCCCGGTGATGGTGGGCCTGGCCGGACCGGCCGAGGCGGACCCGGGGTGGGACCCCACCCTGCCTGCGACGATCAGCGCCGGGGCGCCCGGTGACCCGTTGGCGATCGCCAACGCGTCGCTGCAGGCCACCGCCAATGCCACCCAGACCACGATGGACCTGGGCCGCAAGTTCCTGTCCGGCCTCGGGTTCAACGTGGGCGATGAAGCCGCCGGCAACGTGTCACCCGGCCAGCGGGTGCACGGCAAGCAGGCCATCGAGTACGTGATCCGCCGCGGTGGCGCGCAGATGGGCGTGCCCTACTCCTGGGGCGGCGGTTCGCTGACCGGTCCCAGCAAGGGTGTCGACTCCGGGGCGGGCACGGTCGGTTTCGACTGCTCGGGCCTGATGCGTTACGCCTTCGCCGGCGTCGGCGTGCTCATCCCGCGATTCTCCGGTGACCAGTACAACGCCGGCCGGCACATTCCGCCCAATCAGGCCCGCCGCGGCGACCTGATGTTCTACGGCCCCGGCGGTGGCCAGCACGTCACCATGTACCTGGGCGGCGGCAAGATGCTGGAGGCCTCGGGCAGCGCCGGGAAGGTAGTCGTCAGCCCGGTGCGGACGTCGGGGATGACGCCGTATCTGACCCGGATCATTGAGTACTGACGCATTCGGGACGGGCCTTACGTCGACGGATGCTGCTAACCCTGGAATAGTGAAACGAGGGCACAACGCTGCCCCTCGGCCGTGCGCCGTGCAAGCAGTTGTGTCTGACCGACCTTTGTGGAGGATTTGTCGATGACGTCATCGGATGGGACGCCCGCGGGCGCCAGCGGTTTCCCCGGCTCGGCCGGTGCCGAGACAGGCACAGTCGGCGGTAGCGGGCTCGCCGCCGACGTACACGCGCTGGAGCGGGCCATCTTTGAGGTCAAGCGCGTCATCGTCGGCCAGGACCAGCTCGTCGAGCGCATCCTGGTCGGCCTGCTGGCCAAGGGCCACGTGCTGCTCGAAGGCGTGCCCGGCGTCGCCAAGACCCTGGCCGTGGAGACCTTCGCCAAGGTGGTCGGCGGGTCCTTCGCGCGCATCCAGTTCACCCCGGACCTGGTGCCGACGGACATCATCGGTACCCGCATCTACCGGCAGGGCCGCGAGGAGTTCGACACCGAGCTCGGTCCGGTGATGACCAACTTCCTGCTGGCCGACGAGATCAACCGTGCACCGGCCAAGGTGCAGTCGGCGCTGCTGGAGGTCATGCAGGAGCGCAAGGTCTCCATCGGTGGCAAGAGCTTCGCGCTGCCCAACCCGTTCCTGGTGATGGCCACCCAGAACCCGATTGAGCACGAGGGCGTCTACCCGCTGCCCGAGGCGCAGCGCGACCGCTTCCTGTTCAAGATCAACGTCAGCTACCCCTCGCCCGAAGAAGAGCGCGAGATCATCTACCGGATGGGCGTCACCCCGCCGGAGCCCAAGCAGATCCTCGGCACCGGCGACCTGGTGCGACTGCAGACGCTGGCGGCCAACAACTTCGTGCACCACGCCCTGGTGGACTACGTCGTCCGGGTGATCACGGCCACGCGCCACCCCGAACAGTTCGGCATGCCGGACGTGAAGAACTGGCTGTCGTTCGGTGCGTCGCCGCGTGCCTCGCTGGGCATCATCTCCGCGTCCCGGGCGCTGGCCCTGGTGCGGGGTCGCGACTATGTGATCCCGCAGGACGTCATCGAGGTGATCCCGGACGTGCTGCGCCACCGCCTGGTGCTGTCCTACGACGCCCTCGCCGACGAGATCACCTCGGAGATCGTCATCAACCGGGTGCTGCAGACGGTGCCGCTGCCCCAGGTGAACGCCGTTCCGCAGCAACAGCATTCGTCGGCACCGGGTGCCCCGACCGCGGCGGCAGTGGCCGGCGGTCGGTGAGCGACCCCGACACCGGGGCTGAAACGTCTCAGGCGCCCGGAACCAGTACCGCACCGCCGTCGATGCTGCGCGGAGGAATCCGCGACCCCAAGCTGGCCGCGGCGCTGCGGACCCTGGAGCTGACGGTCAAGCGCAAGCTCGACGGGGTGCTGCACGGGGACCATCTCGGCTTGATCCCCGGCCCGGGCTCCGAGCCCGGCGAGTCCCGGCTGTACCAGCCCGGCGATGACGTGCGCCGGATGGACTGGTCGGTCACGGCCCGCACCACCCATCCGCACGTCCGCCAGATGATCGCCGACCGCGAGCTGGAGACCTGGCTGGTGGTCGACATGTCGGCCAGCATGGATTTCGGCACCGCCACCTGCGAGAAGCGTGACCTGGCGGTGGCGGCGGCCTCGGCCATCGTCTACCTCAACAGCGGCGGCGGGAACCGGCTGGGCGCACTGGTGGCCAACGGTGAGCGCGTCGTGCGGGTCCCGGCCCGCTCCGGGCGCAACCATGAGCAGACCCTGCTGCGCACCATCGCCACCATTCCGCGGGCCCCCGTCGGGGTGCGGGGCGACCTGGCGGCGGCCATCGACGCGCTGCGCAGGCCCGAACGCCGGCGGGGGATGGCGGTCATCATCAGCGACTTCCTCGGACCGATCAACTGGATGCGCCCGCTGCGAGCGATCGCCGCCCGCCATGAGGTGCTGGGCATCGAGATCCTCGACCCGCGTGACGTCGAGTTGCCCGACGTCGGCGACGTGGTGCTGCAGGACACCGAATCCGGGATCACCCGCGAATTCACCATCGACGCCAAGCTGCGCGACGATTTCGCCCGGGCCGCGGTGGCCCACCGCGCCGACGTCGCGCGCGCGTTGCGCAGCTGCGGTGCGCCGATGCTGGGATTGCGGACCGACCGGGACTGGATCGCCGACATCGTCCGATTCGTCGAGTCACGCCGGCGCGGCGCGCTGGCGGGGATGCCGTGAACTCGACCCGTAAACAGACAGGTCTGCTATGACATTGCCGCTGCTTGGGCCGATGACGCTGACGGGCTTCGCGCACCCGTGGTTCTTTCTGTTCCTGTTCGTGATCCTGGGCCTGGTCGCGCTCTACATCCTCATGCAGGTGGCGCGGCATCGGCGGATCCTGCGGTTCGCCAATATGGAGCTGCTGGAGAGCGTGGCGCCCAAATCGCCGACGCGCTGGCGGCACCTGTCGGCGATCCTGCTGATCACCTCGTTGCTGCTGTTCACCGTCGCGATGGCCGGCCCCACCCACGATGTCCGGATCCCGCGCAACCGCGCGGTGGTGATGCTGGTGATCGACGTCTCCCAGTCGATGCGGGCCACCGATGTGGCGCCCAGCCGGCTGGCGGCCGCGCAGGAAGCCGGCAAGCAGTTCGCCGACGAACTGACCGCGGGCATCAACCTGGGCCTGATCGCCTACGCCGGCACCGCGACAGTGCTGACCTCGCCGACCACCAACCGCGACGCGACCAAGGCCGCGATCGACAAGCTGCAACTGGCGGACCGCACCGCCACCGGTGAGGGCATCTTCACCGCATTGCAGGCGATCGCCACCGTGGGCGCCGTCATCGGCGGCGGCGACACCCCGCCACCGGCCCGCATTGTGCTGCTCTCCGACGGTAAGGAGACGGTGCCGTCCAACCCCGACAATCCCAAGGGGGCGTTCACCGCGGCTCGCACCGCCAAGGACCAGGGCGTGCCGGTCTCGACGATCTCGTTCGGCACGGCCTACGGCTACGTCGAGATCAACGAGCAGCGTCAGCCGGTGCCGGTCGACGACGATTCGCTGAAGAAGATCGCCGATCTGTCCGGCGGCAGCGCCTACACCGCGTCCAGCCTGCAGCAGCTCAAAGAGGTGTACTCCACGCTGCAGGACCAGATCGGCTTCGAGACCATTCGCGGCGACGCGAGCACCGGCTGGCTGCGGCTGGGAGCGTTCATCCTGGCGCTGGCGGGGTTGGCGGCGCTGCTGCTGAACCGCCGTCTACCCGCGTAGGTCCCACCCCACCCGTTGACTCTGCGCTCACGGCGCAAAAGTGCGAGTAGCCCGCGCCCTCAGCGCAGAGTCAACGTGTCGATTCGATAGGTTATGCCGGTGACAGACAGCGAAGCCCCCGCAGGAAAGCCCGCATTTGTGTCCCGTTCGGTCCTCGTCACCGGTGGAAACCGGGGCATCGGGCTGGCGATCGCACAGCGACTGGCCGCCGACGGCCACAAGGTGGCGGTGACGCACCGCGGATCCGGTGCCCCCGAGGGACTGTTCGGGGTGGTGTGCGATGTCACCGACAACGACGCCGTCGACCGGGCGTTCAAAGAGGTCGAAGAGCACCAGGGCCCGGTGGAGGTGCTGGTGGCTAACGCCGGTATCTCCAAAGACGCGTTCTTGATGCGGATGACCGAGGAGCGTTTCGAAGAGGTCATCAACGCCAACCTGACCGGCGCTTTCCGGGTCACCCAGCGGGCGTCGCGCAGCATGCAGCGCAAGCGCTTCGGCCGGATCATCTACATCGGATCGGTCTCGGGCATGTGGGGGATCGGCAACCAGGCCAACTATGCGGCGGCCAAGGCGGGGCTGATCGGCATGGCCCGCTCGATCTCTCGTGAGTTGTCCAAGGCCGGTGTCACCGCGAACGTCGTTGCGCCGGGCTACATCGACACCGAGATGACCCGGGCCCTCGATGAGCGGATCCAGGAGGGCGCGCTGGACTTCATCCCGGCCAAGCGGGTAGGTACCGCCGAGGAGGTCGCCGGTGCGGTCAGCTTCCTGGCGTCTGAGGACGCGAGCTACATCGCCGGCGCGGTCATCCCCGTCGACGGCGGCATGGGCATGGGCCACTAGCGACTCGTTCAGTTTCAAGATAGGGGACTTTTCATGGCAGGCATTCTCGAAGGCAAGCGGATCCTGGTCACCGGGATCATCACCGACTCCTCGATCGCGTTCCACATCGCCAAGGTGGCGCAGGAGGCCGGCGCGCAGCTGGTGTGTACCGGCTTCGACCGGCTGCGGCTGATCCAGCGCATCATCGACCGGCTGCCGGAGCCGGCGCCGCTGCTCGAACTCGACGTGCAGAACGAGGAGCACCTGGGCTCGCTGGCCGAGCGTGTCACCGAGGTGATCGGCGAGGGCAACAAGCTCGACGGCGTGGTGCACTCCATCGGCTTCATGCCGCAGACCGGCATGGGCATCAACCCGTTCTTCGACGCCCCCTACGAAGACGTCGCCAAGGGCATCCACATCTCGGCGTACTCCTACGCCTCGCTGGCCAAAGCGGTGCTGCCGATCATGAACCCCGGCGGCGGAATCGTCGGCATGGACTTCGACCCGACGCGGGCGATGCCCGCCTACAACTGGATGACGGTGGCCAAGAGTGCCCTGGAATCGGTGAACCGGTTCGTGGCGCGCGAGGCCGGAAAGGTCGGTGTGCGGTCGAATCTGGTTGCGGCCGGCCCGATCCGGACCCTGGCGATGAGTGCCATCGTGGGCGGTGCCCTGGGCGAGGGCGCCGGCGAGCAGATCCGGCTGCTGGAGGAGGGCTGGGATCAGCGGGCCCCGATCGGCTGGGACATGAAGGACCCGACGCCGGTGGCCAAGACCGTCTGTGCGCTGATGTCCGACTGGCTGCCGTCCACCACCGGAACGGTCGTCTACGCCGACGGTGGCGCTCACACCCAGTTGCTCTAAATGGAGCTAGACGCCGTCCTGCTGCTGTCTTTCGGGGGACCCGAAGGCCCGGAGCAGGTTCGGCCGTTCCTGGAGAACGTCACCCGGGGACGTGGGGTGCCGGCGGCCCGGCTCGACGCGGTCGCCGAGCACTACCTGCATTTCGGTGGCGTGTCGCCGATCAACGGGATCAACCGCGCGCTGGCCGACGCATTGCGTGCCGAAATGCCGGGTCTGCCAGTATATTTCGGCAACCGCAACTGGGAGCCGTACGCCGAGGACGTCGTCGCGGCGATGGCGGCCGACGGTGTCCGGCGCGCCGCGGTTTTCGCGACCTCGGCCTGGGGCGGGTATTCGGGCTGTGACCAGTACGCCGAGGACATCGTCCGGGCGCGGCGGTCGGTGGGGGAGCAGGCACCGGAACTGGTGAAACTGCGCCAGTACTTCGACCACCCGTTGTTCGTGGCGATGTTCGCCGAGGCGATCGCCACCGCCGCCGACAGCCTGCCGGCCGGCCTGCGGGACACCGCCCGGCTGGTTTTCACCGCGCATTCCATCCCGGTGAGCGCCGACGCGCGCTACGGCCCACAGCTTTACAGCCGCCAGGTCGCCTACGCGACCAGGCTGGTCGCGGCAGCCGCGGGCTACCACGACTACGACCAGGTGTGGCAGTCGCGCTCGGGGCCCCCGCAGGTGCCCTGGCTGGAGCCCGACGTCGAAGCGCACCTGGCTGCCCTGGCTGAGAACGGCGTGCGCGCGGTGATCGTCTGTCCGATCGGCTTTCTCAGCGACAACATCGAGGTGGTGTGGGACCTCGACAACGAAGTCCGCTCTGCGGCGCAGGCGGCCGGGATCGCCTACGCGCGCGCGGGCACCCCGAACGCCGATCGACGGCTGGCCCGTCTGGCCCGCGGCCTGATCGAGGAACTGCGCACCGGCAGCGCACCCGAACGCATCGCCGGGCCGTCCGCGCTGGGCTGCGGATTCGGGGTCAACGGGGCGCCGTGCGGGTCGTCGCACTGCACCGCGATCGTGGTGCCGGCCAGCGGGTCGCCGCTATAGGGCCGAAGCCGGCTCGCTGCCGAGGGTCAGTTCTGCCAGGCCGAGTGCAGGATCGCCGTCACGGCGGCGCTGCGTGCCGAGCGCACCACCGTCGTCAACGGCGCCACCGCATCCACGGCGCGCTGGACCGCGGTCGATGTTTGAGCGCTCGCGGTCAGCAGATCGGCGCTGACGGTGATGATCGCCTCGACGTGGGCGGCGCTCTGCAACACGCGCACCGCACGGCTGGGTGCATGATCCGGAATCCGGTGCAAGAGCGTGGCTTCCATCATCTGCTCCACGCGCAACCGCGGGTCCTCCACGCCGTAGTCGGCCCAGCGCGAACCGGTGGAGCCCAACGCTTCGGCCGCCGTCCGCACGGCCGACCGCAAGGAGTACTCGGCGTCGCCCAGATCGTGCTGTTCGGTCGTCGGCATGCTGGTCAGCGGGAACACCGTCCAGCGCAGCTCGGCGGGGTAGTCATCGTCGGAGTCTTCGGAGTACGCCGGTACCAGCCCGATCGGAGCTGAGGCGTTCGACGATCCGATCAGCACGGCCTCACCGGCGAGGATCGCCTCCTGGGAAAAGATCGTCCCGGCCGGCAGTCCACGGACGTCGCCGGGCACCGGAAACACCGGTCGAATGCCGTCCCCAGCGGCCGCCAGCCCGGCGCCACGCACCAACTGCAGCAGGGCGGCTGCGCCGCCGTCGCAGGCGTCCGGCCATGACAGGCCGATGCTGCTCGCGACGACCGCATCGTGGGCGGCCACCGATTGCACTGGCGCCCAGGCCGATAGTGCGTCCAGCACGTCATCGGGTGCGGCCCGGCCGGCAAGCCAGGCGTTGGCCCACACCGACAGGGAAGTACTCGGGCACCACATGATGCAAGGCAGTGTAGTTGCCCGCGCTGTCCCGGCCGGACCGCACAGGTTCGCGCGGTTCTCGGGCTATCCTGGCCGCATGCCGACTGCCCTGATCTGGTTGGTCTTCGCACTCGGGCTCGCAGGAGCCGAGGCCCTCACCGGTGACATGTTCCTGCTGATGCTCTCCGGTGGTGCGCTGTCGGCGGCGGCAACCAGCGCCCTGACCAGCTGGCCGCTCTGGACCGACGGCGCGGTGTTCCTGGTGGTGTCGGTGCTGCTGCTGGCATTGGTGCGCCCCGCGCTGCGCCGAAGGCTGTGGGCCGGCACCGGCGGCGAAACCGGGGTGCTCGCGCTGCAGGGCAAGACCGCGCTGGTGCTCGACCGCGTCGAACAGCACGGTGGCCGAGTGAAACTGAACGGCGAGGTGTGGACCGCCCGCCCGCTCACCGACGGCGACGTCTTCGAACCGGGTGAGCAGGTCACCGTGATGCACATCGACGGCGCTACCGCGGTGGTCGGCAAGATCCTGTAACGAAAGGAATCGTCATGGAAGGCGTCACAACCGGGCTGCTATTGCTGGCCGTTTTGGTGGTGTTCGCGATCATCGTGGTCGCCAAGTCGGTCGCGCTGATCCCGCAGGCCGAGGCGGCGGTCATCGAACGGCTGGGCCGCTACAGCCGCACCGTCAGCGGTCAGCTGACCCTGCTGGTCCCCTTCATCGACCGGGTACGGGCCCGCATCGATCTGCGTGAGCGGGTGGTGTCGTTCCCGCCGCAACCGGTGATCACCGAGGACAACCTGACGCTCAACATCGACACCGTCGTCTACTTCCAGGTCACCAACCCCAAAGCCGCGGTGTATGAGATCAGCAACTACATCGTCGGTGTGGAGCAGCTGACCACCACCACGCTGCGCAACGTGGTCGGCGGGATGACGCTGGAGCAGACGCTGACCTCCCGTGAGGTGATCAACAGCCAACTGCGCGGCGTGCTCGACGAGGCGACCGGCCGGTGGGGGCTGCGGGTGGCCCGAGTGGAGCTGCGCAGCATCGACCCGCCGCCGTCGATCCAGGCGTCCATGGAGAAGCAGATGAAGGCCGACCGCGAGAAGCGGGCCATGATCCTGACCGCCGAGGGCCAGCGCGAGGCCGCCATCAAGCAGGCCGAGGGTCAGAAACAGTCCGAGATCCTCACCGCCGAGGGCGCCAAGCAGGCGGCGATCCTGGCCGCTGAGGCCGACCGGCAGTCCACGATGCTGCGCGCCCAGGGTGAGCGGGCCGCCGCCTACCTACAGGCCCAGGGGCAGGCCAAGGCCATCGAGAAGACGTTCGCGGCGATCAAGGCCGCCCGGCCCACCCCCGAACTGCTCGCCTACCAGTATCTGCAGGTGCTGCCGGAGATGGCTCGCGGCGAGGCCAACAAGGTGTGGGTGGTGCCCAGTGATTTCGGCTCCGCACTGCAGGGCTTCACCAAACTGCTCGGCGCCCCCGGTGAAGACGGTGTTTTCCGCTATCAGCCGTCGCCCGACGACGAGCCCCGGCACCGGTCCGAGGACGACAGTGAGGAAGTTGCCGACTGGTTCACCACTCAGACCGATCCGGCGATCGCCCAGGCGGTCGCCAAGGCCGAGGCGGATGCGCGGAAGCCCGTCGAGGGCGTGTTGCCGGCGCAGCTCGATCCCGGTCTGGCGTGAGCGCACTGACGGCACGGCCAACCTACGTGGCGTTGGCCGCGTTTCTGGCTGGGGACGCCGTGGCGTCGGCGATCCCGGTGCCCTATGTCGCCAAGAACATGGATGCCATGCGGATTCCCGCCGAGGTCCGCTGGGCGGTCCCGGTGGCCAAAGCCGCTACCGCGCTGGGCCTGGCATCGGTGTTCCGCTTCCCGGGCGTCGCCCGGCTCACCACCGGGTTGTTGACGTTGTATTTCGCCGGGGCGCTGGGCATCCACCTGCGGGTGCGCAACCGGGTCGCCAACATCGTGCCCGCGGTGCTGCTGCTGATGGTGTTCGCCGCGATGACGGTCCAGGGCCCGCACACCGCCGGGGGCGGGGTACGGGCCCTGGAGTCGTAGTTCCTAGCTCCTGCGGGAGGAGGCGGCAGTGTGCTCGTCGAGGTTGGTCGCCTTGTAGGCGTAGGCGGCCACGACCGCGCCGAGCAGCTGGGCGATCAGGTAGACCCAGAGGAACTTCCAGGCGAAGATCCCCGACAGCATCAAGCCGAAGGTGATGGCCGGGTTGAACGCGCCGCCGGAAATGGCGCCGACCGCCACCACGCCGACGGTCACCACGAATCCGATCGCCAGGCCGTAGAAGCTGTTGCCGGCACTGTCTTTGCTCGTCGCGGTGTGCAAAACGACATAACACAGCGCGAATGTGAATACCAATTCGGCCAGGAATGCAGGCCAGACGGTGCCGGTCAGATCAAGTGTTCCGGTCGCGTACTTGTCGTGCCACAACCCGAATCCCACACCGAAGGCGGCGAGCGCACCGACCAACTGGGCAACGATGTAGGGTCCGAGATCACCCAATGGCAGTGCGCCCCGCAAATAGGCGGCCACTGAGACGGCCGGGTTCAGGTGGCCGCCCGAGATGTGCCCACTGGCGTAGACCATGACCATCAGCACTGAGCCGATACCCAGCGCGGTGGCGGCTACGCATTCGGTGCCGGACAAGACGATGCCGAGCACAGCGAACATGAATACGAACGTGCCGATCATTTCGGTCAAATATTTGCGCACCGCGGCATTCCGATCAGCCATTGATCCGGTCCCTTCACTCCGTCGAGCACCTGTCCAATTTGTGCTGTGCCAGCACATGGCACTAACGAATACTGTAACGGCGTGAAGTCTTCGGTCTGCTATTTGCGGACCGTTTTTCACCGAATTGTTGCTGGATTAACGAGGGCGTCGTGTTGTTTGCCTATGCGTTTTCCGCAGTTTCGGTGTCGGGCGCGCAGCTCGGGGAGGCGGCGCTATCGGTCCAAGCGTAATTCGACCATCGGCAGTGCTGTGTTGGGCGGCGTCACCGGTTCGCCCAGCGTCTGCTCGAGCACCGCGCTGAACTTCGCCCAGGCGCGGGGGTGGCCTTCGATGTAGTGGCCCAGCACGCGGTCGGCTTCGGACTGGTCCAACACCCTGGCGGTAGCCGGAGCCGACGCCCTGCTCCCGGCGTAGACCCGCACCCGGGGGTTGGCGGTGATGTTGCGAAACCATTGGGCGCGGTCGCCGAAACCCGATGCCACCACATAGCTGTCACCGGCGGCGTGGTCGATGACTTCCAGGACGACACGGCGGCGCGCGCCCGTCTTGCGTCCGATGTGCTCGAGCATCAACAGGCGCGGTCCGAGGAGGCCGCCAAGTCGCGCGCGGTACAGCCAGATCGGGGCGCGCATCAGCCGTCGCGATCGCAACAGTCGGCTGAACGTGTCGGCCAAGGGCGGCATCTTCTGCAGGTTACCCGCGGCGCGGCCGGGACGCCGGATCACTCGTCGCCCGGGTGAACAACGTCAACAGGGCCTTGCCGACGGACCCGGCAGCCGACGGGCGGTCCACCGACACCGAGACCTGGTCGCCGAACCGGCGGCGAAGCTCGCATTGCAGCCGGTCATAGAGCGTCGATTCGGACGCGGGGCAGCCGTGGCAGGCACCGGACATCCGCACCCGCACCTGGTTGCCGGTCACCTCGACCAGCTCGATCGCCCCGCCGTGGGATGCGGCGATCTCGCCGATCGGCCCGTCGAGCAGTTCCTGGACCGCCCGCGTCAGGTCGCCGGCGTGTTCGATGGGGGCGATACTCCACCCGGCCGGCTCCCGGAGCGCGTCGGCGAGCGCGACGCGGATCTCCTCGCCGCGATCTCGCCAACTCTGGCGGGGGCTCAGCGTGATCGCGATCTCCGACCCGGCCACCGTCAGCTCGTCGATCACGCCGTCGTCCTGCAACTCACCCAGCCGCCCCGGGGCATGCCGTACCCGCCCGGCGGCGGGCATGCGCTCGTGGCCGATCACCCATCGCACCCGTTGCGGGTCTTCGGTCGCGACAGCGTGCATGGGGATCATGCGCCCAGGCCTGCCGCGATCGACCGGGCGGCGAATGCCATCACCCAGGCCAACACGAACATGTAGCCAAACGCGAAGGCCGGCCATCGCCAGGAATTGGTCTCCCGGCGCATCACCGCCACGGTGGACATGCACTGCAGCGCGAACATGAAATACACCATCAGCGCGATGACCGTCGGTGCGGTGAACACCGGCCGGCCGTTGTCGTCGGTCATCGACACCAGGGCCTGATGCGGGGTGGTGGGGTTGGTGGCCGCCGACACCTGGCCGAGCGTGGACACGAACACCTCCCGCGCCGACAGCGACCCGACCAACGCAATGTCGGTACGCCAGTCGAAGCCCAGGGGCGCGAAAACCGGCTCGATCGCCCTGCCGATCCCGGCGGCGTAGCTGTGGTCCAGCACGTAGGCGTTGGCGTCGGGTGGCGGGAGCGCTGCGGTCTCGGCGTCGCGGGTGGGCAGATTCATCAACACCCACAGCACCAGTGACGTGGCCAAGATGACGGTTCCGGCTTTGCGCAAGAAGATCTTCGCCGCATTCCACATCGCGACGAGAACGGCCGTGGGCGAAGGAAATCGGTACGGCGGCAGTTCCATGGTGAATGGCAGCAGGTCGCTGCGCAGAATGGTGGACTTGAACAACGAGGCGGCCAGCAGCGCCGACGTGCCGCCGCCCAGGTACAGCAGGAACATGGTGATGCCCTGCGCGCTGAAGCCCCACCAGCGCGTCTGCGGTGCCACCAGGAGCCCGACGAGCAGGGTGTAGACCGGCAGTCGCGCTGAGCACGTCATCAACGGCGCACTGATGATGGTGGCGATCCGATCCCGCGACGACGGCAGGGTGCGCGTTGCCATGATGCCGGGGACCGCGCAGGCGAACGAGGAGAGCATCGCCACGAACGCGCGCCCCTCCAGCCCGGTTCTGGCCATGACCCGATCCATCAGGAACGCGGCACGCGACATGTAGCCGACGTTCTCCAGCAGTGCGATCAGCAAGAACAGCAACACAATCTGGGGAAGGAACTGCAGCACGGTGCCGACGCCGCCGATGACACCGTCGCCGATCACGCCGCCGAGCACCGTGCCGCCGAGCCGGCTGTCGACCTGGGATCCCAGCCAGTCGAGGGCAGTGGCGATCCGGTCCTGTAGTGGGGCGGCCAGGGTGAAGATGATCTGGAAGAACCCGAACATGACCGCAAAGAAGATGACGACGCCCCAGAGTGGGTGCAGCACCCACCTGTCGATCCGGCCGGTCCGCAGATCCTGGTGCGGGGAAACGTAGTCAGCGGCGGTAAGCACGGAGGTGCCCCAGGCGTCGAGCGCCTCGGGCTCTTCAGGCGGCAGCACCGCAGGCCGCGACCAGGCGTCGCTGCACCCCAACAGCGTGCGCAGGCCCTCTATGCCCGAACCGCGGTTGGCGATAACGGCAACGACCGGAACTCCCAACGCGCTCGCGAGAGCTTCCGCGTCGATTCCGCCTCGGCGCGAACATAATTCGTCGGTCATGGTGAGTACCAGCGCTGTGGGGAGGTCCAGGCGCAGTACCTGGCCCACCAAGGTGATCGAGCGGCGTAGCGTCGTGGCGTCGGCGACCAACACGATCGCGTCAGGGCGGTCGATCCCGTTGATTCCGCCGGCCAACACGTCGGCAACAACCTGTTCGTCCGGACTGATCGGGTCCAGGCTGTAGGTGCCGGGTAAGTCTTCGACCGCCACATCGACATCACCGACGGTCATCACCCCGACGCTGCGCCCCACCGTGACGCCCGGGTAGTTGCCGGTCTTGGCACGCAACCCGGTCAGGTGGTTGAACACGCTGGTCTTGCCGGCGTTTGGGCTGCCGACCAGCGCTACCCGTCGCGCCGATGTCACGTCGACGGTGGTGGCGGTGCCATCGTGGCAGTCGGTCATTGCCGACCACCGCCGATGCCGTCGATCTCGATCAGCCGGGCCTCCCGCCGCCGCAGACACAGTTCGGTGTCCTGCACGCGGTAGATGGTGGGATCGCCCAGCGGCGCCCGGCGGATCACCTCAACGCGGGCGGTCGCACGGAATCCGAGCTGGCGCAGCCGGTTTGCCACCGCCTGCGGGGCGTGCACTGCGGCACCGATGATGGTGGCCTGCTGGCCCGGAACCAAGTCGGCGAGCACGGCCGCCGATTCGGTTCGATGCGACGATCGCCGCCGCCACCTGCGCATCAGACGCCCTAACGTTAGATCGGCTTACTGCCTGAAAGGTACGCCTGATTCGCCGGTTACGTCATCGGCCGATTCGCCTCGCTCAGCCGATGGTCACCGATTCGGCCGCGTCGATCTCGGGGGTTTGCCGACCGGCCTCGGGCCGGTTCGCCCGATGGGAGCGGACCTCGTAGGCCAGCAGTGCCACCCCGACTGCGGCGGTGCACGCCGATACCGCGAACAGCACCGGGCTCACCTCACCGGTGAGGGCGTCGCCGAGCACCACCACCGCGGCCGTGCCCGGCAGCAGCCCGACCAGGGTGGCCACCGTGTACGGCACCAGTCGCACCGCCGACGCGCCGGCGGCGTAGTTGATCACCGAGAACGGGATCGCCGGAATCAGCCGCAGCGAGATCACCGCCGGCCATCCGCGCTGGCGAAGGCGCTCGTCCAGTGAGTCGAGCCGCGGATGACGCGCCACCCGGCTCAACTGCCAGCCGAACACCCGCATCAGGACCAGCACGCCCACGGCGCTGAGCGCGCTGGCCACCACTGCCAGCAGCACTCCCAGCCACGGGCCGAACAGCAAGCCCGCCGCCAGCGTGAACGCGGTCCGCGGGAAGGGGAACACCGTGACGACGGTGTGCGCCACCAGAAAAGCCAGCGGAAACCACGGCCCCAATGTCTGCGCCCAGTCCCGCAGTTGTACGGCGGTGGGAACGGGGACCAGCAGCGCAACCGCGATCAGGCTTCCGGCGACCGCGGTCGTCCATGCCAGGCGACGGAGGGCCACCTGGCGTGCGGTGGCGATGAATGCCGACCAGGCGCCACGCAGTACGCGCGGGATTCGGGTCGCGGCGGCCATCACGGCACTCAAGACTACGGGCCGGGGGTTAACACTTTGCGTCACGCAGAGGGAGTTTCTCCGCTCGGCACACCTCAACCGTGCCTGCCGATCGCCATCATTTAGCCTGGTTGGCACATGTCGGGTAGCGATTCAACAGCTACTCGCGAGTAACCACAGGAGTCGCCGGTGTCCATCGACGTGTCCGCCGAACCCGCCGGCATCCAGCAGGCCCGGGCCCGCTGGCGTGCCGCCGTGGCCGGGGTGCTGGCCAAGAGCGCACGCCGCGAGCCGGCCGATATCACCGCCGAGACCGACGGTGAGCCCGAGCGGCTGCTGGACACCCCGGTGGAGGGGTTGGCGGGACAGGGCGGATTCGCCGTTCGGGCGCTCTACACCGCGTTGGACGCCCTGCCGGAGCCGCCGTTGCCTGGCCAGTGGCCCTACGTGCGTGGCGCCGACGCCCGGCGTGACGTCAACACCGGCTGGAAGGTCGCCGAGGTCTTTCCCATCGGCGGTCCGGGTTCGGCCGCCGACGCCAATGGCGCCGTCCTCGGTGCCCTGACCGACGGCGTCAGCGCGCTGACCCTGCGGGTCGGAGATACGGGCGTGCCGGCCGCTGAACTGCGGCGAGTGTTCGACGATGTCTACCTGGACCTGGTTCCGGTGCTGCTCGACGGCGCGGGTGCCGGCGACTACACCACGGCCGCCGAGACGATGCTGACGCTGGTCGACGCGCTCGACCCGGAGAACCGCGCCAACCTGTCGGTCGATCTGGGTGCCGACCCACTGACCGCACCGTTGACGGACGGTGCGGCACCGTCGCTCGACGAGGTGATCGCGGTGGCGACACGTGCCGTCGGCCACCCGGGGGTGCGGGCCATCGCCGTCAACGGCCCGGCCCTGCACAACTTGGGCGCCGGCGCGTCAGGGGAGTTGGCCGCTGGGCTGGCCGCGGCCGTGGCCTACCTGCGGGTGCTCACCGACGCCGGCCTGTCGGTGGCCGACGCTGCACGCCAGATCAGCTTCCGGATCGCCGCCGACGATGACCAGTTCATCACGATCGCCAAGATCCGGGCCGCGCGGCAACTCTGGGCGCGGGTCACCGAGGTCGCCGGTGCACCAGAGGCCGGCGCCGCTGTCGTCCACGCCGAGACGTCGCTGGCGATGATGACGCAGCGTGACCCGTGGGTGAACATGCTGCGCACCACGCTGGCTGCCTTCGGCGCCGGTGTCGGTGGGGCAGACACCGTGCTGGTGTGGCCGTTCGACACGGTGATTCCCGGTGGGCAGCCCGGCACCTCGGCAACGTTCTCCCGGCGGATCGCCCGCAACACCCAACTGCTGCTGCTCGAAGAGTCGCACCTGGGTCAGGTGCTGGACCCGGCCGGCGGATCCTGGTTCGTCGAAGACCTCACCGAACAGTTGGCGCAGCAGGCCTGGGGGCAGTTCCAGGAGATCGAGGCGCTGGGCGGATTCGAGGCCGCCCGCGAGCACATCGGTGAGCGGATCGCAGCGGTGGCCGCCGCTCGGGCCGGGGAGATCGCGCATCGGCGCAGCGCAATCACCGGGGTCAACGAGTACCCGAACCTCGATGAGTCGCCGCTACCGCCGTCCGCGACTCAGGCTGCCCCGGCCGGCCTGCGGCGCTACGCGGCGCAGTTCGAGGCGTTGCGGGACCGCTCCGACGCCTACCTGGCGCGCACCGGTGCTCGGCCGCAGGTGCTGCTGCTGCCGCTGGGGCCGATCGCCGAACACAACGTTCGGACCACCTTCGCCGCAAACCTGCTGGCCTCCGGTGGCATCGCGGCGATCAACCCCGGCACGTTGGGCGCCGAGCAGGTGGCAGCGGCCGTCGCGGAGGCCGGCTCACCGAGTGCGGCGGTGCTGTGTGGCAGCGATGCCCGCTATGGCGCCGAAGCGGCCGCGGTCATCGGGGCGGCTCGTACCGCCGGACTCGACCGGGTCTACCTGGCGGGGCCAGCCAAGGCTTTAGCCGGTAGCGCCGACACCGATCCGAAGCCGGACGACTACCTGACCATGAAAATCGATGCCGTGCAGGCGTTGTCGGACTTACTGACCCGATTGGGGGCCTGAGAGCCATGACCACGAGCACCTCACACGGCACACTCGGCAGCTTCGCCGAGGTGGCGCTGCACGGCGACCGCGTCGCCGAACCGGTGACCGAGAGCGCCGTCGCCGCACACGTCGCGACCGCCGCGGCCGCGCACGGTTACACACCCGAACAGCTCGAATGGCACACCCCCGAGGGGATCGCGGTCAAGCCGGTGTACACCGCCGCCGACCGCTCCGCCGCGGTTGCCGAGGGCTACCCGCTGGACAGCTTCCCCGGCGAGGCCCCGTTCGTGCGTGGGCCGTATCCGACGATGTACGTCAACCAGCCCTGGACGATTCGCCAGTACGCCGGGTTCTCGACCGCCGCAGACTCCAACGCGTTCTACCGCCGAAACCTCGCCGCCGGGCAGAAGGGTCTGTCGGTCGCGTTCGATCTGGCCACCCACCGCGGCTACGACTCGGATCACCCCCGGGTGCAGGGCGATGTCGGAATGGCTGGGGTGGCGATCGATTCCATTTTGGACATGCGGCAACTGTTCGACGGGATCGACCTGAGCGCGGTCAGCGTCTCGATGACCATGAACGGTGCCGTGCTGCCGATCCTGGCGCTGTACGTGGTGGCCGCCGAGGAGCAGGGGGTGCCGCCGGAGAAGCTGGCCGGCACCATCCAGAACGACATCCTCAAAGAGTTCATGGTGCGTAACACCTACATCTATCCGCCGAAGCCGTCGATGCGGATCATCTCCGACATCTTTGGCTACACCAGCGCCAAGATGCCCAAGTTCAACTCGATCTCGATCTCGGGCTACCACATCCAAGAGGCCGGTGCCACAGCCGATTTGGAGTTGGCGTACACCCTGGCCGATGGGGTGGACTACATCAAGGCCGGCCTGGACGCCGGCCTGGACATCGACAAGTTCGCGCCCCGGTTGTCGTTCTTCTGGGGCATCGGGATGAACTTCTTCATGGAGGTCGCGAAGCTGCGCGCGGGCCGGCTGCTGTGGAGCGAGCTGGTCGCGAAGTTCGACCCCAAGAGCGCGAAATCGCTGTCGCTGCGCACGCATTCGCAGACCTCCGGGTGGTCACTGACCGCCCAGGACGTCTTCAACAACGTGGCGCGTACCTGCGTCGAAGCGATGGCCGCCACCCAGGGCCACACCCAGTCGCTGCACACGAACGCCCTGGACGAGGCGCTGGCGCTGCCCACCGACTTCTCCGCCCGCATCGCCCGCAACACCCAGCTGCTGCTGCAGCAGGAGTCGGGCACCACCCGGCCGATCGACCCGTGGGGCGGCTCCTACTACGTGGAGTGGCTGACCCATCAGCTGGCGCAGCGGGCCCGGGCCCACATCGAAGAGGTCGAGGCGCACGGCGGCATGGCCCAGGCCATCAGCGAGGGGATCCCGAAGCTGCGCATCGAGGAGGCCGCCGCGCGGACCCAGGCGCGGATCGACTCCGGGCGTCAGCCGCTGATCGGCGTCAACAAGTACCAGGTCGCCGAGGACCAAGAGATCGAGGTGCTCAAGGTCGAGAACAGCCGGGTGCGGGCCGAGCAGCTGGCCAAACTCGAGCAGTTGCGCGCCGAGCGCGACGAGGCGGCCTGCCAGGCCGCGCTGGCCGAGCTGACCCGGGCAGCCGGCGCCACCGGACCGGCCGGGGACGACGGACTGGGCAACAACCTGCTGGCGCTGGCCATCGACGCCGCCCGGGCCAAGGCCACCCTCGGGGAGATCTCGGACGCGCTGGAGAAGGTCTACGGTCGCCATCAGGCCGAGATCCGTACGATCTCTGGCGTCTACCGTGACGAAGTCGGGAAGGGCAGCAACATCGCTAGCGCAACCGCCCTGGTCGAGAAGTTCGCCGAGGCCGACGGCCGTCGGCCCCGCATCCTGGTAGCCAAGATGGGCCAGGACGGGCACGACCGTGGCCAGAAGGTGATCGCCACCGCATTTGCCGACATCGGCTTCGACGTGGACGTCGGCGCCCTGTTCTCCACCCCCGACGAGGTGGCCCGCCAGGCCGCCGACAACGACGTGCACGTGGTCGGGGTGTCCTCGCTGGCCGCCGGGCACCTGACGTTGGTACCCGCCCTGCGTGACGCGTTGGCCGCGGTGGGGCGGCCCGACATCATGATCGTGGTCGGGGGAGTGATCCCGCCCGGCGACTTCGACGAGCTCTATGCCGCCGGGGCGACCGCGATCTTCCCGCCCGGCACGGTAATCGCCGATGCTGCGGTGGACCTGCTGAAGACCCTCGCGTCGCGGCGAGGTTACGAGCTCGCCGAGCAGGCAGAACCGGCGGCAGACCAGAAATAGATGGCCGACAACGTGTCTGACACCGTTGCCGAGTTGGCGGCGGCGGTGCGCTCCGGCGACCGCTCCGTGCTGCCGCGGGCCATCACCCTGGTCGAGTCCACCCGCGCCGACCACCGCCAGCAGGCGCAGGAACTGCTGCTGGAGCTGTTGCCGGACGCCGGCGGGGCTCGCAGGGTGGGTATCACGGGGGTTCCCGGCGTGGGCAAGTCGACCACCATCGAAGCCCTCGGAATGCATCTCATCGAGCAGGGCCACCGCGTCGCGGTACTGGCGGTCGACCCGTCCTCGACGCGCACCGGTGGTTCGATCCTGGGGGACAAGACCCGGATGCAACGGTTGGGCACGCACGAACGCGCCTACATCCGGCCGTCGCCCACGTCGGGCACCCTGGGCGGGGTCGCCAAGGCCACCCGCGAAACGGTGGTGCTGCTGGAGGCCGCCGGCTTCGATGTCATCCTGATCGAGACCGTCGGCGTCGGCCAATCCGAGGTCACCGTCGCCAACATGGTCGACACCTTCGTGTTCTTGACGCTGGCCCGCACCGGCGATCAGTTGCAGGGCATCAAGAAGGGTGTGCTGGAACTGGCCGACATCGTGGTAGTCAACAAGGCCGACGGCAACCACCTGGCCGAGGCGCGAATGGCCGCACGGGAGTTGTCGACCGCGATTCGACTCATCTATCCGCGCGAAACCCTTTGGCGACCACCGGTCTTGACGATGAGCGCGATCGAGGGCACCGGGCTGCCGGAGTTCTGGGAAACCGTCGAGCGGCACCGGCAGACGCTGATCGATGCCGGGGAGTTCGACGCCCGCCGACGCGCACAGCAGGTGGACTGGACCCGGCAGTTGGTGCGTGACGCGGTGCTCGAACGCGCGCTGTCGGACCCGGCGGTGCGTGAGGTGCGCACCGAGGTGGAACAGCAGGTACTCAGCGGAGAACTGACCCCCGCGCTGGCCGCCCAGCGAATCCTCGGGGCCATTTGGAATTAATGGCACGCGCGTGCGGTAATCCGACTTATGTCGGCCGGTCGGCGCGGTAGATTCCCCACCATGACACAGCATCTCGAGGTTCGTCGGGCACAGCTTCCGGCGAACGTGCACGGCGCGGCCGACCCGAATTTCTCGTGTGCTGTGCGCGCTTTCGCCGCGATGTTCCCGGGCCGCCGCTTTGGTGGCGGGGCGTTGGCGATCTACCTCGATGGACAGCCCGTGGTAGACGTGTGGACCGGGTGGTCCGACCGGGCGGGGCAGGTGCCGTGGTCGGCTGACACCGGTGCCATGGTGTTCTCGGCAACCAAGGGTGCGGCGTCGACGGTCATCCACCGGCTGGTCGACTCCGGACTCATCGACTACGACGTGCCGGTGGCGCAGTACTGGCCGGAGTTCGGCGCGAACGGCAAGACCGAGATCACCGTTCGCCAATTGTTGGGGCACCGGGCGGGGTTGACCCACCTCAACGGTGCCAGCAGGGCAGATCTGCTGGACCACGTGACGATGGAAGCCCGGATGGCCGCCGCGGCGCCCGGACCCGAACGCGGCAAACCCGCCTATCACGCGCTGACCTACGGCTGGCTGGTGTCTGGGCTGGCCCGAAGTGTCACCGGCGTCGGCATGCGTGAGTTGTTCCGCACGGAGCTGGCCGGGCCGCTCGGTGTCGATGGTCTGCACCTGGGCCGCCCGCCCGCCGACGCGCCGACCGTCGCCGCGGAGATCATCATGCCCCAGCGCAGCCGACGCAACGTCGTAGTGGACCTCCTGGCGCCCAGGGCCGCCGCGGCGCAGCGCTACGGGGGCCTGGGCGCCTTCTACTTCCCGGGGGTGATGGACACCGTCCGCGGCGGCATCCCGTTCCTGGACACCGAGGCCGCCGCCCTCAACGGGGTGGCCACCGCTCGTGGGCTGGCCCGCCTGTACGGCGCACTGGCCAACGACGGGCAGATCGACGGGACCCAATTCCTGTCGCCCCGGCTTGTGGCGGGCCTGACCGGTCCGCACACCCTCGAACTGGACCGCACCATCGGGGTTCCGCTGGCGTTCCACCTGGGCTATCACGCGATCCCATTTGGGCCGGTGCTGCCCGGATTCGGTCACGTCGGCCTGGGCGGTTCCATGGGCTGGGCGGATCCGGCCTCCGGGCTGGCGATCGGCTTTGTGCACAACCGCCTGTTGACCCCGTTCGTGGCGCTCGACCATGCCGGTTTCGTCGGTACGGCCGCGCTGATCCGCCGGGGCGTGGCCCGGGGACGCCGGCAGGGCTACACCCCGATCCCGCAGTTGGGGGAGCCGTTCGCCGCGCCGGATGCCGCGGCCGGCTAGCGCTGCTGCGCCGCTGTGCCGATGGCGGTGACCCGCTTCACCCGGCTCCGCCGGGTTCGCGATCGCCGCTATGCCGATGGCGGTGACCCGCTTCACCCGGCTCCGCCGGGTTCGCGATCGCCGCTGTGCTGGATGGCGGTGACCCGCTTCACCCGGCTCCGCCGGGTTCGCGATCGCCGCTAAGGTTGCCGAGTGACTGACCGTACGCCGAAGCTCTACATCTTCCCGCATGCCGGCGGATCGCCGCAGTACTACGTTCCGTTCTCCAAGACCTTCACCACCGATGTCAAACGCATCGGCGTTCAATACCCGGGTAAGGGCGGAACCCACGACCTCGGCGCCTTCACCAGCATCGAAGACCTCGCCGACCAGGTCTGCAAGACCGTCGCGGCGCCGGCGGCGTCCGACGGACCGGTCGCCTTCTTCGGTCACAGCATGGGTGCGCTGTTGGCCTTCGAAGTGGCACGCCGATTCGAGGCGGACGGACATCGGATTGCCGCGCTGTTCGTGTCGGGGGCCGGCGCACCGGGACGAGCCGGGTACGACAACATCCCCGAGTCCGACCGCGGCCTGCTGGACGCCGTCAGCAGCATGACGGGAGTCAACCCCGAATTCTTGGAGAATGAGGAGTTCGCGGCCAAGATTCTGCCGACGCTGCGCGGCCTGAAAGCCATCGCGAACTACGACTGCCCGCCCGAGGCGAGGGTGTCCTGTCCGATCTTTGCGTTCCATGGTGACGAAGATGACGTCGCCACCGACGAAAAGGTGGGTCCCTGGGCGGAGCGCACCACCGCCGAATTCAGCGCGCGGGTGTTCACTGCGCCCGGCCACCACTTCTACCTCACCGAACACCTGCCGGAGCTGGTCGGAGATATCGAGAAGAAAATCGCGCAGCACTGCCAAGGATGACGCGCCTGGCCACCCCGGAATGTGAATGGGCACTTGGTGCCGAAGTTACTCGTGATGCGCGTAATTGACTTCTCCGCTACTATGGCGGATCTGCTGCGTTTGCGCTGTACGCGGGCCATAAATTGCCTGTCAGCAGCGCGTCCGTGGTAGCCTCCGCGGAGGGAAACGCCTGGGATGTCGGGGTCCAAGGAGTTTTAGCGCAGGTTCAAACATCCAGAAGGGGTACCCGTGTCGTTGGTCGAATCCTCCGCACCGGCCGTGTCGGCCGGGCGATCTCGGCGCTCGGAGGTCCCCGCCCCCGTCTTTACCCGGCACGGCGAGCAACCGACGTGCGCTGAGGCTGAAGTATTCAGCTGAGCAACTCCGCTGGGGGTGCCCGCAAGCTCTGATCCCGCGGGGGAACCGTCCCAAATGTCGCTAATCCAATTGCATACCTCCGCTGTGCAGGGACCTTGCGCAGCGAAACCGTCAGCTCGGACAGCAAGCGCAACGACTCTCGACGGGGCCGAAGTACTCAGCAGGTGAGGTCCACGGACCTGACAGCACAAGGAGAAAACAACGCAATGTCGGTAACTGAAACGCACATCCCGACCCTGTTGGCGAACCTGGAACGGGACCAGCCGGACCAGCCTGCGTACACGTTCATCGACTTCGACGTCGACCCCGCCGGCTACCGCGAGACCGTCACCTGGTCGCAGTTGCGCAACCGGGTGAGGGTAGTGGCGGCCGAGTTGGCCACCTGCGCCTCGCCGGGCGACCGGGTGGCAATCCTGGCCCCACAGAGCCTCGAGTACATCGTCGGGTTCTACGGCACGCTGGAGGCGGGCATGATCGCCGTGCCGCTGCCGGTGCCGATGTTCGGCGTACACGACGAGCGCGTGTCGGCGGCGCTGCGGGACAGTTCTCCTGCCGCGATCTTGACGACGTCGGCGGCTGTCGGTGACATCGCCAACTCGATCAAGGGCCTGGGCGGGAAGCCGCCGGTGGTCATCGAGGTCGACGCCCTGGATCTGGACTCCGAGCCGGCTTCGGCACCCACCGCGACCGCGCAGACCAAGGTCGCCTTCCTGCAGTACACGTCCGGCTCTACTCGGACCCCTGCCGGCGTCATGGTCACCCACACCAACGCCGTCTCGAACATGCGGCAGATGGCCGACGACACCTTCGAGCTGACCGGCGGGAACCCGCCGGAGGGGCTCCACATGGTGTCGTGGATGCCGTTCTACCACGACCTGGGCCTGCTCGGCACCGTCATCTATCCGCTGGTTTTGGGCGTGCCCACGGTGCACATGAGCCCGATGGCGTTCCTCGCCAAGCCTGCCCGCTGGATGCAGGAACTCGCCAAGGCTCCCATCGGCTTCACCGGTGGGCCGAACTTCGCCTATGAGCTGGCCGTGCGGCGTACGTCCGATGAGGACATGGCCGGGCTCGACCTGGGCAACGTGCACACCTATTGCTTCGGCGCAGAGCGGATTCACGCCGCGACGCTGCGACGCTTCGTCGACCGGTTCGCCAAGTTCAATCTGAACCCGGCCGCCCTGCGGCCCGGTTACGGGCTCGCCGAGGCCAGCGTTTACCTCACTTCGAACACCCCCGGCACACCGCCGCCGACCGCACGCTTCGACTACGCCAAACTGGCCGCCGGCACGGCCGAGCCGAGCGGGGCCGAAGGCGGCGTCGAGCTGGTCAGCTGTGGTGTCCCCCGGGCCTGCACCGTGCGTATCGTGGACCCGGAAACCCAGACCGAGAACCCGGAAGGCAAAGTCGGCGAGATCTGGACGCACGGCCCCAACGTCGCGGCGGGCTACTGGCACAACCAGCAGGCCACCGAGGCCACCTTCGGCGGCAAGCTGGTCGACCCGACCCCCGGCACGCCACAGGGGCCCTGGCTCATGACCGGCGACCTCGGCGTCATCTCCGGTGGAGAGCTCTACATCGTCGGCCGGATCAAGGATCTGCTGATCGTCGACGGGCGCAACCACTACCCGGACGACATCGAGGCCACCGTTCAGGAAATCACCGGTGGGCGTGTCGCCGCGGTCTCGATCCCGAACAGTCAAGCAGAGCAGCTTGTTACGATCGCTGAGTTCAAGAACAAGGGGGGGTCCGATGAGGAGGTCCTGGACAGGCTGACCGAGGTACGTCGCAAAGTGACGGCCGCGTTGTCCAAGGCGCACGGTCTGATGAGCGGAGACCTGGTCCTGGTGTCGCCGGGTGCCATCCCGATCACGACCAGTGGCAAGATTCGCCGCTCCAGCTGTGTGGAGATCTATCAGCGTGACGGGTTCGACCGACTGGATGCTACTGCTCGGTCTGTATGACAGATGACGAGCTGCTCGCGCGGCTCTCGGGGAGGTTGAGTTGAGCGAGAAGAGTGCTGCGCCGGTCGGGGGGCCGGATCGTCGGGCGATTGTTGCTGAGGCGCTGCGCAAGATTGATGATCTGACGGCGCGGTTGGCGGTGGCTGAGGCCGGTGATACTGAGCCGATTGCGGTGGTGGGTTTGGGGTGTCGTCTGCCTGGTGGGGTGGATGGTCCGGCTGCGTTGTGGCAGTTGTTGTGTGATGAGGGTTCGGGCATTGTGCGGGTTCCGGCGGATCGCTGGGATGCGGATGCGTTCTATTCGTCGGATCATTCGGTTCCGGGGACGATTTGTTCTCGTGAGGGCGGGTTTTTGACGTCGTGGCAGCCGGCTGAGTTTGATGCGGAGTTTTTTGGTATTTCGCCGCGTGAGGCCGATGCGATGGATCCTCAGCAGCGGTTGTTGATGGAGGTGGCCTGGGAGGCGTTGGAGCATGCCGGGATCACTAAGGAGGCGATCCGGGGCACTGCGACCGGCGTCTTCGTCGGCATGACCACCAACGATTACACGCTCAATATCATCGGCAAGATTCGCGAAGAAGAAATCGACCCCTATGTCCCCTTTGGGAATGCGCCGAATTTTGCGGCGGGTCGGTTGTCGTATTTCTTGGGTGTGCATGGTCCGGCGATGATGGTGGATACGGCGTGTTCGTCGTCGTTGGTGACGATTCATTTGGCGTGTGCGAGTTTGCGGCGTCGGGAGTCGGATCAGGCGTTGGCGGCTGGGGTGAATCTGATTTTGACCCCGCAGAACAGTATTGCGACGTCGCGGTGGGGGATGTTGGCCCCCGATGGGCAGTGCAAGACCTT